>CAZTGJ010000030.1:0-16602 GCA_964613025.1 uncultured Thermoplasmata archaeon
CCTTGATCAAGGTTCAATTACCAGAATTAAACACTTGGCGAAAATCGGTGTTCAAGGTAAGATGGTGGGAGGTAACCACCGGGATCGTAGTCTCGGGATCTGCCCAGATCACGGTCAAGAAGTGCTATGAATGCAATGACGGCGATTGCCAATGGAAACCCGCCAAGGTCTGTGCATCTGCCTCCGCCTCCTTCAGCGTCCAGTTCTGGCGACTCTCTTATAGCTGGTCGATATCAACTGATCTCTATTGTCTGTAATGAGTGGTGGATCGGGAAGATGGAGTTAATGAGATGACGAAAAGATGAAACGATGATGGAAATATGAACGTATGAAAATGAGATTAGAATGCAGAAGATTTCAAATCCAATAAACATGATCGGAGCGTAAGGGTGATTGAAATGGAACGAGAACAGCAGCCAAAGAGATCCGTACAATTCCTGACCATAGCTACCATGGTCTGTATGATAATCGCAACCACCTCCCTCGTGTTCCTCCCGGACGTCGATGCTCCCTCCCATATCGAATTGTCCCTCATGGGCGATCACACACGGGCAGTGGAACCGGGACAGAGTGTGGCCTATATCATCAAAGTCCAGAATAAGGGGGATTATCGTATTCGTTCGTATGACCTGATCCTCTCGGCAATACCAGACGGATGGGAGGCCGAGCTATCCAAGACCAGTATCACTCTGGATTCTCGGGAGTACGAATTGACTAAACTCACCATAACGGCTCCCCTAAGCAGCGATTATGACAATGTTGCCTATATTTCGGTCCGGGGTGACGATGACTGCTGTAATAAGACCAAGAAGGTGGGGACCACAACTTACACTACCGGCAGTACGGCTACCGTGCTCAGGCAGGGAATCGAAACCACATTGAGGGTGGGTGATGATATCCGATCCGAGGACAGGATCTGGACACACGAGGAATCAACTATAGCTTACAGGCTGGACAATTTATTCTTCTCTACCGACATTTACACCATTCTTACCCCGGAATCAGAGATCTATGTGGGATACCAGACTTCCCAATCCCCCCTGGTGAGAAACAATCACACAGGATTCGATCTGCTCACCACCAGCGTCATAAAAGGAAAGGTATACTTCTACCAAGAAGGAATATCATCGAACGATACCCCGGATGTGAGTCCCAGCGTGAAGGCTCAAACGAACCTCACCGCCACGAGTTTCGTGGATATCAACATCCCGAAGGATGGATTCCGGGAAAGTACTCTGTTCTCGGTGGAGGTCGATCCTGACGACCATTCCATCGTCACCACAATGTATCGGGGTGCCATTGACATCACTTCTAAGCTGGGCGCGGAAGAACTGGTCGCATTTCATTCCATAACCGTTCAGCAGGATGGGACCATGGGAACTGCCGATTGGATATCGAGGGATATCGTGACCGGCAGTGGGAATGCCGAGCTGAATATTACGGTGGATGGGAAGCTCATCAATACCATGGTGAACGATGTTCCCGATACAGACGTTCTTCCGGTAGGCGACACGAATATATTCATCCTTCCCTTCGACACGAGGTATTCCATCGTGACGAACAGCCTGGGAATACGGGATTACAGCCTCACCATACTTCACCAACGGGAGGACACAACCACAAGCTACACATTCTCGGACATCGTTGCCGCCGATTGGACCCGTGACAGATACGAATGGGACCCTGTCCGTGAAATGATCACCTTTGGTTCCAACGACGAGAAGAAATATGATCTTGAAATTTCCTCTCGAAGGGGAGAGGTCGGATCCGTCCTCACCATCACTGATGTGGACCTGTTCCCGGAGGAGGAGCAAAGTTATCAGGTGATGCCCGACAAATGGGAGGTATTGGATGATCCCGATGAGAGACCCGTGAAATATACCAGGGGCGAGGAATCGGTCTATCTTGGGACCGGTATGGACGGTAATGACATCAATAAGCTGCTGGAAGAACAGGGGAAGGAGAAGCTGGAACATATGGAACTCCTGGCATTCCTGATCCTCCTTCTTATCATATTACTCATCGGATTGTTCACCATCACCCGATGGTATCCTTATTATGAGGATCTCTTCGAGACCGGCGATGGTCTCGGGGCGGCACCATCCGAAGATTCAGAGGATACCGATGGTCCTGATCCCGGTGTGGAAGAGGGGGAATTCAATGACGATGATACTCCAGATTGGACGGCCGAGGACGATGGCATCCGGGAAGGAGATTTCGGTGATAATAGTAGCATGGAAGGTGAACACGTTGACGAGAGGAAATAGGGACCTGAACAGGAACAGGGACGGTTCTCTTCCGCCAATCTTATCTATTTCAACGAACCTATCATTCCCATGAGCAGTGCCGGTGATCATCAGCCCAACATCGAAGCAACCCTTAGTGCAGCCGAGAAAAAGGTGCTCAAAACCTTCGAGGGGAGAGAGGATGATACTCTTACACCCGGGGACATTCAGGCCACACAGGAGTTCACCAGCCAGGTGGAGGTCATGAATGCTCTGTCCTGGCTCAGGTCCAAGCTTCTTGTTAATCTCAAGGAGATCGTGAAGGAACGGTATACTCTTGGGAAGGAGGGGAAAGGGTTCCTGGAACTCGGGACCCCGGAGTGGATCGCGGTACAGGCTCTGGCTGAGCATGGTGAGATGAAGATCAGTGAACTAGGACAGCTCCTGGGGAAAAACGTGTCCATTGCTATCGGCTGGCTCAGGAAAAAACAGTGGGCGGATATCAGGAAGGAAGAGGGGGAGACCATACTCACGATAACGGAGACCGGAAGGGGGGCCGTGCAGGGGGGGGAGGATACCGATCAATCGGTTCTCGAGCTTCTGGTACAAGGTATGGATGAGGGGGAGATCAAAGACGAGCACCGCACTATTCTCAAAGCCCTGCAGATACGGAAAGGAGTTGTGAAAGTCCAGGAACAGGTCCAGCGGCTGAGTAGCCTTACTCAAAAAGGAAAGGAACTGGTGGGCGCGGGCATCATCATAAAATCCGAGGTTTCGGCTATTACACCAGAACTCATCAAGAGCGGAAGATGGAAGGAAGTCGATATTCGTCCCTACGATATCCAGGCCTATGCTCCCAAACTACGAAGAGGATCGCTCCATCCACTTACCATTCTTCAGGAGGAGATCAGGGAGATATTCATTTCCATGGGTTTCTCCGAGATTCAGGGAGAATATGTGGAATCATGCTTCTGGAACATGGACACCCTTTTCATTCCTCAGGATCACCCGGCTCGTGAACTTCAGGATACTTTCTATCTGGACCGACCCGATTCCATCCCGATCTCAGACAACGAATTGGTGGGAAAGATCAGGGACATTCATCAGAACGGGGGGGAAACAGGATCAACAGGTTGGCAGTATTCATGGAGCAGGAGCGAGGCTGAAAGGGCAGTGCTGAGAACTCACACCACGGTAAATACCATACGCTATCTGTCACAGCACCCCGATCCGCCGGTGAAGGTGTTCTCCCTGGGAAGGGTCTTCAGGAAGGAAGCCATCGATTCCACTCATTTACCCGAGTTCCATCAGATCGAAGGGATTTGCATGGAGAAAGGAGCAAACTTCGGAATGCTCATCGGACTTCTCAGGGAATTTTACTCACGTATGGGGTTCGAGGAGATTCGGTTCAGACCGGCATATTTCCCCTACACAGAACCCAGTATGGAGGTGGAGGTATTCTTCAACGGAAAATGGATGGAGTTGGGAGGCTCGGGAATATTCCGGAGGGAAGTCACCGATCCATTCGGAGTGAAATATCCCGTGCTTGCATGGGGTCTTGGTCTTGAGAGGCTGGCAATGCACAAACTCGGGTTGAAGGATATTCGGGAACTCTATATCAGTGATATCGAGTGGCTACAGGATGCGGAAGGCAAGCTGTGAAAAAGCTGTGAACGCCTGAATGTTTTTTTTATATTTTTTTTTAATCAACTCAATGTATTCACATACTCCAGGCTGATCAGGTTGACTATTCATTTCCCTGGAAGATACCCACAAACACTCCTTCCGGGTCTTTGAACACAGAGAACCATCCGGCATTCGGGATCTCGGTCTTGGGTATGAAAACGCTTCCCCCTGCCCCTTCCACCTTCTTCAGTGTTTCATTGATATCATCCACCTGGAAATAGACATGAACGGCCAAAGGCATCTCGGGTGGTCCCTTGAAGATCGCCCCTCCAGGCTGGGACCCAGTGTCAATCATTTCCATATCCGGAAAATTCGGATCGGCTTTCATTCCCCAATCGAATATCTGATCATAGAATTTCTTGCTCTTTTCGATATCGCGCGTTCCAATTTCGAACCAGCAGATTTGATTACCCATAATATCACTACCTTCCTATCACCGATGTATTACTTATTTTTTCCCCTTTTTCAATAACACACTTCTCACTATTCTCATCAATCTCCTTGCTCACTCCACTTCCCCCCCCCTTCCCGATACAATTTTTTACCAATGTCATTCCGGTTATCCCTGGAATTCCCTTTATTCCACATCATCGGGTTTCTTCTCGACTGACGGTTCTTTTACACTCCCGTCTGATCCTGAAGTCTCTATCCTCTCGGAAGAGCTACTTACATCGGATTTTCCTGGTTGATCTGCGGTTGTTTTTTCTGTATCTTTTCCTTTGAACAGGTACAACGAAATCGCAGCAACCAGCAGCAAAACCACTATCCCAAGCAGAAGCCCGATGAGCAACCCACTTCCTTCGTCATCGTTGTCCACAGCCAGGGTTATCTCCCCTTTTATGGAATACAGACTTCCGTCGTAGGCTCTGACCTCGATATAATGGACACCATTCTCCATATTTTCCGTATCTAAAGTAAAGGACCAATTCTCTGTACCCTGAACTGGCTGCCATTCACCCCCATCTATAGAGATATCCACACGCTGGATGGTGCCGTCACTGTCAACCGCTTTCCCGCTTATCGTTACTTTCCCATCCACAACACTTGCAGAAAGCGGTTTTTCAATACTCACAGTCGGCGTTGTGTTGGGAGATACAATGTTAATATAGGAACGTACTACTTCGGACCAGAATCCGTTCACGGTCCGAACATTGAACAGGATGGTATGATTGCCCAATGATAGATTGTTCACATCGATGGCTGCCTCCGGACCACTGTAAATGACGCCATCGATCATTGAGCGCCATAAATATTCGACCGGCAGGTCATCACTGTCAATACTACCGACCAAGGTGACGACTTCTCCCTCTGCCGCAGGATCGGGAGTCATGGAATCAATGGAACCCACGGGTTTCCTGAGAATCGTTATCTCCTGGGACACTTCCAGGCTCCAGATCCCATATTTGTTGAGGACCCTGAGGTAGATGATGTGTGTGCCATTTGAAAGACCGTTATAGATTATGCTCTGTGCAGAGTCATTTGCAAATATCCCATCAATTGAAGACCTCCATTCATATGCGGTCACATTTATCGGGTCGGTTCCATTCCCCGTGAATCGGATATCCTCACCCACAACTGTCAGGTTCGGTTCGATCCCCTCGATCCACGCCACTGGTTCCTTGAATATCCGGAGAGTTAAAACCTTTTCATAGGACAGGAGTCCGTGATCGTCCATCACCTGGAAATAGATGGTGTGGAGCCCAAGGGACAGGTTATCGTGGTAGAATTCTGAGAACGTATCATTATAGAACTCACCATCCAGAGATGAAAACCAGAGATATCGTTCGATTGAACCGTCATCCGTTCCATGGCCAATAAAGTGGACAGGTTCATGCTGCTTTGCCGGGTTCGGAGCTATGGAAACGATCCTGCCCACCGGTCTCCCAATCACCTTCACTATCGTCTCCACAGTATCCGATAATACACCATCCTCGTCTATGACCTGCAACGTTATAGTATGTGTCCCATTGGCCGTCAACATCCCTACAAACTCATTTTCCGTGTCATTATAGAGCTCACCATCCAATGAGGAGGTCCACACGTATCTTGCAATGTCCCCATCATCGATCCCGCTTCCCTTAAAGGTAATGCTATCGCCCTCTATGGCCTCTTCCGGACCCACCGAGACGATCTGGGCCGTGGGTTTCTGGTGGACCCTCAGATCGGATATCGCAGGTTCAGACCACGCACCATTATTGTCCAACACCCGATAATATATGATATGTTCTCCAATAGACAGGTCCTCATGAACATAGGTTGGGCTCGCCCCACTATAGAATATACCATCAACCGAAGATTCCCAGTTATATTGTATTATTGTCCCATCATCATATCCCCTCCCGTTGAAGAAGATATCGTGATACAGCAGGGAGACCTTTGGAGTGATTTCACTGATCTCAGCCCGCGGTTTCCCATTGATATCTAATGTTGAATACACCATGTCCGACCATGTCCCGTTGTTGTCCTCAACCATCAATGAGATGGTATGGGTACCGTTGGAGAGATTCCCACGCACGAACATCTGGTTCGGACCGGTATAGATCATGCCGTCAATATCCGAGTACCAGACGTACGTTATGATGGATCCGTCTTCCACAATATCGGCGTTGAAAGTAACCGGACTGTTCTCCAGAGTTTGATTGGGATCGATGGATTCGATCACTGCCCTCGGTTTCCCGTTGATGGTTAGCACCGAGGTTACCTGATCAGACCACACCCCACTATTGTCCTGTACACGCAGCATGATGGTATGGGTTCCATTCGACAAGCTACTGGATGCGAACGTATCGTTCGACCCGCTGTAAAGCCCTCCATCCATGGAGGAGATCCAGGAGTAATTCATGATGGTACCGTCATCGCTTCCGGAACCGAAGAATGTGACAATATCGATATCCAGGGCGGGTACCGGGTCGATATCGTCGATGCTGGCATAGGGTTTTCCATTGATCGTGACGTTTGCCACGGCCTGATCCGACCATACTCCATCATTATCTTGTACCCTCAGATTGATGACATGTGTTCCATTGGACAGCAACCCGCTCATGAATGAACTCTCGGACCCATTGAATATCTCCCCATCCAGATCTGATGTCCAAACATAACGGATCACGGACCCGTCATCGGATGCATTTCCCACAAACTCAACGATATCCACATGAAGAGCCGGGTTGGGAGCGATGAATTCGATCCGGGCAACGGGCCTTCCATTGATATAGAGTGATGCATTCACAAGGTCAGACCAGGTGCCATTATTATCCTTAGCACGAAATTCGATGACGTGTGTACCATTTGACAGATTGGTGATCGAAAAGATCGGGTTCGTATCATTGTACAATTCTCCATCAAGGGATGAATGCCAAACATATCTCACGATGGATCCATCATCGGTTACCGATCCATTGAAAGTAACTTCGTTCCCCTGCAGGGCCGGGTCTGGGGTAATGGATACGATTGTTGCATATGGCAATCCGTTGATATTGATAGTATCAGTGACCGGATCCGACCATGTCCCATCATTGTCCATTACCCGCACTGTGATCATTTGGGTTCCATTGGAAAGATCCTTGATTGAAACGGAATCCTCTGTACCATTATAGAATTCCCCAACGAGGGAAGATGACCACACATATCGGGCAACGGAGCCATCGTCCGACGCCTCAGCCGAGAATATGATTGTGTCCACGTGGAGGGCAGGCTGGGGTATGATGCTGCTGATCGTCACAACGGGTTTACCATTGATCACCAATGATGCATTCACCTCCTCTGACCAGACCCCATTGTTATCCTGAACTTTCAGAAAGATGACATGAGTGCCGTTTGAAAGATCCTGTTTGACGATATTCGCTATCGTACCATTATAGAATTCACCATCCCTATCCGATCTCCATGCATATAATGCAATGGACCCGTCATCCGTCCCGATCCCTTTGAACCCGATTTCATCCACATCGAGCGCAGGATTCGGGGAGATTTCACTGATCTTCGCCGTCGGTCTTCCCTTGATTGTCAGTGTTTTCGTTACTTCTTCGGACCACACTCCGTTATTATCTCTGACCACGAGTGATATGATATGAGAGCCATTCGAGAGTTGAGTAAAGTTAAACTCATTCTCGGTACCATTGTAGATTTCACCGTCAATGGACGATGACCAGACATAGCGAGTGATCAAACCATCCTCGGTGGCATTCCCAACAAAATGGACCAGATCGGAATGCAATGCCGGATTTGGTGTTATGGATGAAATGATGGCAATTGGAATTCCATTGATCCTCAATATCGTAGTATTTACATCCGACCAGACACCGAAATCATCTTCAATTTTCAAGGATATCACATGCGTTCCGTTGGAAAGGGTATTCGTGGATCTGAAGATGATGTCATCGAGATATCCGGCATCGCTTCCAGTTGAATCGGATGAATCCTTTTCGTAGCTCCATCGAACGATATGGACCCCGCTGGAAAGGTTTAATGAATATTTGCTCCATTTCACATTACCGCTGATCTCATCTACATATTCTCCATCCAAGAACAGTTTCAGGAGATCGTATTTGAATTCTGAACTTATTTTCCAGTAGAATTCCAGTGAACCGGTCCCCAGGAATTCCATTTCCATCCAACTTACACCATTGTCATTGATATCTCCGCTACTGGCCGATCGTGTTCCGGAACGGAATACTGTATCAGTGATCCTCCATTTCGCATCACCACCAGATGGATAGGAGATGTTGGTATCTTCGGGGTCCTCAAATCCCTCGATGTCCCCATAATTGTTCATGGTTACGGTCGAAGACGTACCATTGAAAAATTCGCCGTCTATGGAAGAATTCCATGAATAGCGGGTTAAAGCCCGTGATGCATTTCCCTCTCCTGTGAATTTGATTGCTTCCCCCTCAAGTGTGTCATTTGGTTTGACTGATAATGAGATGATCCTTGGAGCTGAATAGTCAAGGAACGGGGGCCAATCCTTCCAGTATGCGAAGGCCACATTATCGGTGACGTTATTCCCCTGCCCGAGGCTGTTATTTATAGGGTGAAAAGGACCACTGATATGATCCCACCAGTTATCCGTTGCATTTACGACCTCTCCATTATTGTCCTTTGCATCCACCCCTGCCTTTAAATTGTCCAGAATGAGTGAATCATGGATGCCAATACCAGATGAATCTTCCTCCACCCGCAAACCGTACATGTTGTTGGATAATGTGCAATTTTTTATAAGAATTGAACTGGACTTGACAATCCAGATAGCCTCTTGGGAATTATTTCTACATGTTATATTGTCAAGTGTCAGGTTCCATGAGTATCCGATGGTGATCGCGATGCTTCCGTTGTCGAGATCCAGGTCCATAATGGTATATTCAGAACAGTTGACAAGGATTAACTGGCCGATATTCGAAGGAAGGGAACCTCCCTTTTTGTTCGCTGCAAAATACACAATCTTGTCATTCATGGTGTTCGTGGTATCTATAGAGTGCATCATCCATTCCATGGTATCAGGGACCGATTCTGTTTGGTACATGATATCGATACCACCTCCGCTCATGTTGTTGTCTCTCAGGGTGTTGTTCTGTGTACCCCAGAGCGATATCACATGCTCCACAGCCTCCACTGTGTTATTCTCCACAATGTTGTCATTACTATCGGAGTAGAGCAATATCCCGTAATCCTCTGTCCCGTAACAGGTGTTGTTCGCCATGATATTATTTACCGATCCGGATATGAGTATGATCCCCACCCAGAGATTGTTATAACAGGTATTGTTCGAAATGGTGTTGTTATCAGCATTGGAAAGCATAATACCGTACCAATCATTGCCAGAAATGACATTGTCAGAGATCATATTGGACCCATTCTCCGTTATGTGGATCCCCAAGCCATTATTGCCCGAGATATTGCATTTCCGGATGGTGACGTTCTCCGCCCGAATCTCTATCCCCGCATCATCGAATGACGCTCCCGTATTCAGGATCGATACACCAGACAGAACTGTATCATCGGCGGTGATGGTGACCACATCATTTTTCCCATTCCCAATTATCTTCACAACCGACGATTCGTTTGCCATTATGGTCAATGATTTGTTGACCAGGATCTTCTCATAATACGTTCCGCTTTCCACAATAATCGTGTCGCCGTCCGTGGCATTTTCAATCCCATGATGGATGTTCTGGAAATCGGCCCCACCTCCGTCATCCACGTACCAGGTTTTCCCCTCAGCATCATCGGGCAGTATCCAGCTTATCGACAACAACACAACTAGCGATATACAACAAATCAACAGAATTCTCTTCGTTTCCATTTTAGAAACACCCCTCTACCCATGTACATTGAGATTGACGTGATACCTTCGCGAATGGCTTTATCCATAGTACCAATCGCAAAGCCGGGAAGTGATGTATAGTCTCCACTTCCTTCCATTGTCTTTATTATTTTTTACTTTTCGGGTAATGATCAATAGTATAAATGCTTCCCTGCCCTTGGACCTATTACACTTTTTCCCAATAGCTGTACTCTGGACTTATACCACCTTTTTCCAGTAACTGTATTCAACGCTCAGTGTCCAGTCATTCCCAGAGTCAGTCAATCCAACGCTGGGTATACCGAGCAGCCACTGTTCCCCTGCCTCCCCCATGGTGATGTTCACGATATACTCTCCTGCGGAACCGCTGTCCGGATATTCACCAGGAGCAGAAAAGGTCAGGCTGATGATCCCTTCCTCACCATGATCGTTCCGGGTCATAGGAGTCTCGTTATTATCCCCCCAGGGTGTTGTTACTTCCATAGAAAATTCATCACCTTCGTTCTCCATTCCAGGCTGATCCGGTTCATCCTCCCACGTCAGTGTAAAGGTAATGTTAGTAACAGCAGGTTCGTCAATCGTCACATATTCCGTCTCCTGAGAATCTTCATCGGAGGTACCGCTGATGGGAGGATCCAGGAAACCATCCTTGAGCCCCACTTCATAATCCAACTCATATTCTCCCGTTCCCTCCTCGGACTCGAACACCCCGAGGCCCCATCCGATGACGAGGAGGATCAATACTACCCCCATTACGACACCCTGTTCCTTTGGGCCCTTTTCCATGTATTCAAATGGTTTGTAAATTCCGGCATTTACCCAGGCATCAGAGGACGAATCCACAAGATGATCGATCCCCAGCATCTCAAATATTCGTTCGGGCTGCTTCCCAATAACAATGAGCAAGCAGTAGAAGGCACCGCCAAAGCAGATGACGAAGCCAAGAATGAGTATGATCCAGGATGAAAAGCTCAATCCGTCCATTCTACTCCCTCCATATCGATTTCCTCAGTATCCTCTGTGCTCGTTTCCATTTCCTCGATATATTCCTGCTCGTCCAGCATAGCATTCACCTTGCCTGCGAGATACATAGATGTAATGATGGAAACGGGAAGCATGGCTGCTCCCACCCAGAGCGCCCAGGCGGGATACCCTTCGAATCCCTCGGAAATTTCAGTGAGTTTCACGAAGATGATGGCCACCAGGATCATAGGTGTGAGGTATTTGATGGAATAGTACCATCCCATCCCCACCTGCATCTCCGATACCTTGTTGGTGTGCTCCATGATCTTTTCAGCTCCCAGCATATGACCTACGATAAGACATTCGAGGATCCCGATGGATATGAGTCCGAAGTCATTGAGGAAGTGATCAATGATCTGCAGCCAATGGAGACCCCCTCCGGTGGTGAAGATGAGGCCCCCTATGAAACCGAAGCTGATGGTGCCGATCAGAACTTTCTTCGAATCCAAACCAATGTCCTTCATGCCTGCCACGAATGCCTCCACCATGGCGAATCCGGAATCGATTCCCAGAGTTAATAGGGTGATGAAGAATAAGACCCCGATGGGTTTGGCCCACCACCCCATCTGATTGATAGCTGCGGGATAGACTACAAAGGCCAGACCAGCTCCTCCATCACTTACCACTGAACTGACGTCTTCCCCCTGGGTGACTGCAAGATAGCCAATGACCGAAAAGACCGCGAATCCTGCCAGGAAACTGGTTCCGATATCCATGAAGCTTACAAGGTGGGCATTGTTTGTGATGTCCGAATTTTTAGGGAGGTAGGAGGAATAGGCGATCATCACTCCCTGGGCGAGACTGAGTGTGAAGAATATCTGTCCATAGGCAGCAAGCCAAATGTCCACTTCACCTATTCGACTGAGATCCGGCTTCAGATAGTATTCCAGGCCAGCAGTGGATCCTTCAAGCATTGCCCCTTTAACTGCGAGGACGATGAGAAGGACAAATGGAAGTGGTACGGTCAGCATAACTACTTTACTCACAGATTCCACACCTTTTGAGATTATCAGATACACAATGCTCCAGATAATGAGAAGACCGAATACGATCTCCCAGTTCCATGGCCCCAGGCTTCCCGGTCCGCTGGAACGGCTCAGGAAATCGTTGATGAAGTAATCCGAGGTATCAGTGCCCCAGGACAGGTTGAACGATTTGAACATATAGAGCAGTGACCATGACATGATCACCATGTAATAGAGCATGACGATGAGGCTCATGGTGAGGGCGAACCAACCGACCCACCCCCATTTACGGTTGATCTTCGCAAATGCGACAGGTGCGGAAGTTCGGTACTTATGTCCGCAACTGTATTCCAGGATCATAAGCGGTATACCGGTTGTGAAAAGAGCTATGAAGTAGGGAATTAGGAACGCACCTCCGCCGAACTTGTAACAGTAGTAGGGGAATCTCCATACATTCCCGAGACCCACTGCAGAACCCATTGCAGCAAGCACAAAGCTCGCACGGTTGGGCCACATTTCCCGTTCTTCCT
Organism: uncultured Thermoplasmata archaeon; assembly: GCA_964613025.1. Classification (GTDB taxonomy): domain Archaea; phylum Thermoplasmatota; class DAOVMN01; order DAOVMN01; family DAOVMN01; genus CAZTGJ01. Next base: position 12,728 of record CAZTGJ010000030.1, read on the forward strand.
CTTCGTCCGTTTCGGTATCGTATTCCTCATCTGTCATTGTTAATCTTCCTTTAGTGTGATGATCTGTATGGTGGTGGATTCCGTGATGAATTCAGTATATGGCTATTCCGGTTACGGCTCATTTCGATCCTGATTATTAATTTGTGTTTTTAGGTTCGTATTTCGTTCATGATCGTCTCTTTCATCAGTGTTACGGTTCGCCTTCCCCCCCCTCCCCGTGGGATCTGTCGTCGTTTTCGTTTTTGCCGCTGTCATCGTTTGTCTTTATCCCGTCTGATTCGCTTTCCACGGAGGGCTGTTCAATCTTGAGATCCTTGAGGTAAGCCACAATTTCCATGAACTCCTTCGAATACCCGAGAATGCTTCCCACCTCCTCGCTGGAGATCGTGGCTCCGAACTCGCTGTTCGCGATCCGATAGGATGAATTTGCAAGGAGAAGATGTTCGTAGAATTCCGTGGGATAGATATCCTTCTTCACGAATTCCCTTCCGAAACCGGATATTGCCGTTGAGTTCTTGAAGGTCTTTATACCCACGGTAAGCAGCAATGCATCCACATGCCAAAGCATACTCTCGTATGCTTCCTTGACACAGTAATCGTAGAACCCGTTCTCGAAGAGGAGGGAGGCAGCTTCATAATGCCTTTTACCATCTCTGAGATAGTTTCTGAGATACATGTGATCAACCTGATCGAGCTGGATCACAGATCCACCCCCGTGTTGAGCACCATCTCCAGAAACCGGGGCATGAGCTTGATGTCTATCAGCGAGGCATCGAAGGGTATGATCCTCACACTGAGGCCGAATTCCAGCGAGATGTCCATGGTGAGCGTCGTGAGCTTCTTGGTTTCTTCCCATCGATCCGTCATGTTCGTGAGAAACACGATAATGTCGATCCCTGTCCAGACCTCACCCTTGTCATCCCGGTGCGAATCAAAAAGGATGATCCGTTCCAGGCGTTTCCGGTAGGTCTTTTTCAGAGATTCGACGATCTTGTACATGATGTCCGTATTCTTGTCCCTGTCAAGAATATCTGCGGTGATTTTGCTGAAGCTGAACTGTTCACTCATTGGTAATCACCGCTCCGATTCACTGCTGCCTTATTTGCGATAACTATTCCTATCCAATGTTTACTCATGGGCATTCACCGTTCCCGTCCTGTTTCACCGTTCTCTCTCCTGCAGTATCATTAATGGTTGGTCGTTTCCATTCTCTCGTTCACCAGCATTCAGTGGTGATACCTTCCATTCACCTGTTTTCCTTTCTATGGCCGATCGCTTCCATTCACCTGTTTTCCCTTCTATGGCCGATCGCTTCCATTCACCTGTTTTCCCTTCTATGGCCGATCGCTTCCAATCACCCGCATTTTCATCCTGTGATGGTCCTTTCCAACCTCTGTTTGGATCATCACGGCACGACTTTTTCCGTTGAATGAGCAGCGCCACGAGGAAAACCATGATCATTGCATCGATCCAGGGAAGTGGGAGGAATCTCGCCTCCTCCACGGTATAGCTGAATGGACTGCCTATACCATATCCCGAGTGAATGATGATACCCCGGCTGTCCCGTGCCTCGAAATAATAATCCACCCGGGTATCCTCTTCCTGACCGGGGATCTCGGCTTTGAACACATCCCCGCCCGTCCCTTTCTCCGTCATGGGAACCTGAATCCAGTCGCCGGTTCCGGTCCCGGTCCGATACCATATCGACACACTCCCGGGATCGAGATTACTGGAGTTTAAAACAGTGACCTCCACACCGTAGTTCTCGTCGGATTCAATCCACCACCACTTCTGGTGATGGACCAGTTCCGGGAAATCCACTTCCAGATCATCAGCTCCGGTCTCCTTGGCAATCTTGGCCTTATGAGCGATCTCGGAGATGTAAACATTGCACCCCAGGTTCATGCGGACCGTTGGAATAATGTACTTCTGCAAGGGGTGGAATCCTCCCTGATTCCCCCGGTTCAGTTCTATGGTGTAGGCAAGAACCCCGTGAGAACCGTACATCCAGTCACCCCACTCCCCGGATACCTTGTACCCCCCCTGCGCTTTCCAGGATCCGTAGTCGGTGATGTCCATCATTTTTTCTCCGATGGTACTCAGGAGCCCCTCGTCCTCAGGGTCTTCGTAGGTGTATCCCCAGGGCCAGATCAGCAGTGCACTGTAGGAGTGGTAGGAGATACCGATTACGGCGTTGGAGATCCCATCATAGTTCTCGGGCCGGTATCCATCGGGATAGGTGGCGGTATCGTTCTCATCATAGATGTCGAGCTTCTTCATGAGCTCTTCCATGGCCTGGGTTTCAGGCTCCGTGCATCCCCCATCCTTGTCCTCGTCGATGAGTCCGTCCCCGTCGTCATCTCTTCCATTCCAGTAATCCTCATCCGTACCGTCGGGATCGATAATTCGGTTCCCGGTAACGGGGTCGATTCCCCACCCATCATCGTCATCGTCGATATCGTCATCCGGTCCACGGTATTGAGCATCGCTTTCTGTCCGGGAATCGGAGGTTACCGTGATGCCGTCGGTTGCCAACACATACCCCTTCTCGTTCCTGTTCCACTCGTAGGGATAGTTCCGGTTGAGATCCACACCGTCGTTCTCCTCGTCAAAATACCCGTTCCCGTCGCTGCGCATCCCTAGATTCTGACTCTGGTCACGCTGATTCTTGCGCCACCCCCCACCCTGACCCGGTTCCGATATCGTTCGGTCATATTCGTATCCGTCGGGATTGAGCAGGGGTACGATCCAGATCTCCCTGTTGTCCACGAGGTAGGTTACAAGCCCTTCCATGAGATCCTCGTCGATTCCTTCGTCGATGAGTCCGTCCTCGTCATTGTCGTTTCCATCCATTCGCGGCATGGTGGCCTCATCTCCGTCGTCATCCTCCCCATCCCAGTCATTGTCGTAGCCGTCGAGTCTGTCCTCATCGACCTTCCCGTCACCATCGTTATCTATCCCTTCCGACCCGTAGAACTCGGTGAGATAATAGATGAAATAGAGGCAGGCCGAGATGGTCATCCACTCCCTGGCATGATGGGCGCCAACGATGACGATGTCCTCCTCATCGGGATCGTTGTACCAGTCGGGTTCATCATCCACGCCGTCTGAGATCTTAACTCCCCAGACCACCCTGTCGTAGTGTGTGGCTCCGAATGATGTCAGTTCAGTAAGATCATAGATCTCCATGATGTCGGAATGATTGGCTTGTATGGCAAAAAGCTGATCGGTAAGATTTTCGTACCCCGGGTAATCAAGAAAATGTTCGTCAAAGGGGTAGACCAGGGTAGAGTTCGATTCTTCCTGCGATTCTGCTGCTACGGAATACCCATCTCCAGAGAATTCCAGAGGGTCCAGAAGCGGGAAAAATGAAAGGGTTACAAGAATGAAAGCAAGCGACAGAATAGCAAATCGCATAACCCATTCACACTGGAGAGTCTATAAATAAGTTTCGAATGCGGATAAAGGCGGATTGGGACGGATTATCGCTGAACTACGACGGGAACAAGTGAGGAACTTGCTTCCGAGCTGCGGATGATGCGAAGCATCGTCAAGCCAGATCGCGCGGATTCGGCGGATTTCGCGGATGATATTATGATGGGATCGTACCCTCGGATGGCATTTTCTCACGGAGGAGTATGTTGGGCCTTTCACCTTTTCTGCCCCCGCATATCTCATTCGTCCCAGCCTTCAGTATTCCACACTTCAGTCTCTCCCACCCACCCCACTAGCCCTCCTTCTTTTTGCCCCAGCCATCGGTTTTCCAAACCTCTGCCTCTCCCACCCATCCCCACCACTACCTCCTGTAACAACTTCAGCATCAACTGGGGCAGTTACTATACTACGAAACAACCAATCTAACCATAACGAGGGGG
>CAZTGJ010000031.1:0-16568 GCA_964613025.1 uncultured Thermoplasmata archaeon
GGAGTGTGTAATCCGTGAATAATGAGCAATTTCAATTATTCATGCCACACAGCACCACAGAGCGAATCTTTATATTTGTGTTCGACCGTCATGCTACAATACGACAACTGGAGGAGGATTTCATATGCGACCAAGATTCTATCAATTGTTACCGGGTATCTGTTTCCTGGGGATTTTATGCCTGCTCATATTCGCTGTAGGGATCGCTGATGGAGAAACCATCATTGTAGCAAAAGATGGCGGGGACTATTATTCCATCCAGGCTGCGGTTGAGAATGCGACTGATGGGGATACCATCAGGGTATATGAGGGGACCTACTCAGAGAATGTGGAATTGGGCAAGGCGGTGAACCTTATTGGAAATGGTTCGGAGATGACGATCCTGGTGGGTAACGGGTCGGGGATCGGGATCGATATGGATGGGATATCAGGAGCTTCGATCTCGAACATGAGGGTCGAGGAGTATGATATTGGAATTAAACTGTATGAATCCACAGAGAACGATATCAGTGGAATCGAGGTTCGTTCGAATGTTGAATACGGATTGTACATTCGCCAGTGGTCGAATAGGAATTCCCTTGTGGGTAACATAGCGCACTCAAATTTCCAGGGCATCTATCTATACAATTCCAATGAGAATTCACTGTCAAACAATATAGTGTATGGGAACACCGTTTCAGGGATAACACTCTGGGGCGGGGATAATACCGCGACGGATAATACCGTATTTGACAATAACCAGGGCATTCATATCAATCTGGGCTCAAGGAATATCGTTACCCACAACAATGTAACGAACAATACGCAGGTCGGGATCGTTTCCAGTTATTCAGGCACCGAGAATGTGATCTCGGACAATGTCCTGTCGGAGAATGGTGAAGGGATACGATTCTCTTCAGGGACAAGGGAAAACACGATCAAGGGAAATGCCATTACTCTGAATGACGTGGGTATCTATCTCCTCGGTATGGATGAGACCAGGATATTCAATAACAGCATTGAAGGAAACAGGATCGGGATCTATCTGAAGGACAGTTCGGAGAACAACTCTGCTTGGAACAACAACATCCTCGGGAATTCGGAGTACGGTGTCGAAACATCAGAGAATTCACTTGTGGAGGCATCCGACAATTGGTGGGGAGATAAGAGTGGAGCGTACCATCCGACGAACAATTCCGAGGGAAGTGGGGACAATGTCACTGATCGAGTCGATTTCACTCCCTGGATGGAGAACAGGATCTTCTGGCCGCCCATGGCCCATCTTGATCTGATTACACCGAATCCCGTTTTCCTCGGGGAAACCGTATATTTCTCTGGTCATACGACCGGCGAAGGCAAGATCACACGACACGTCTGGAGCAGCAGCATCGCAGGCGAGCTGTACAATGGGTCCGAAGAAGATCATTCAACTGATAGTTTGCCCATCGGGGAGCATACCATTTCCTACAAGGTCCAGAATGAAACAGGGAGCTGGAGTGAAACTGCGACCGAGATCCTTGTGGACACAGAGCGGCCAGTTGCCATCATTGAAAGCATTTCTCCCAATCCCGCTCTCGAAGGGGAGTGGGTCATGTTGAAAGCAAACGGTTCTATAGCGGTGGGAGGTATCGATCGATATGAGTGGCGATCCTCCATCGATGGCATTGTGATGATCTCGCTGGGCCCAAACTTCCAAAGCATGGATCTGTCGTTGGGAGATCACACCATCTACCTGAGGGTCCAGGACGAGTTCGGGATCTGGAGCTTCGATGTTTCGACCACACTGACCATCCACATCGCCCCAACCGCGATTATCGATTCGATCTCACCGAATCCGGGGATAAAGCCTGGAGATGTGGTGTTCCGGGGAACCGGGGTGGACGATGGTCCCATTGCGAGATATGTTTGGCGATCGGACCTCGATGGAGAGATGTACAATGGATCTGAGGAGACGATCACTATATCGAATCTAACCTATGGAAAGCATGTGATCACGCTCCTTGTGGTGGATGAACAGGGGGAATGGAGCGTTGCTGTGAATGATACTCTTCAAATAAACGAAAAACCGCTCGCAATCATTGATACTATTGATCCAAATCCTGCCCTAGATACTGATATGATCACGTTCACCCGGTACTTTGTGGATTGCTGTGTTCGAGGGAATATCACACGATATCTTTGGACCTCTGACCTGGATGGAGAACTCTATGATGGACCGAATGGTTCGTTCAGTCGCTCGGGTCTCTCGATAGGAAACCATACGATCACACTCAGGGTGCAGGATGAGTTCGACTTCTGGAGCAATGAAGCCATACGAAAGCTTGTGATCCTCAGCAGACCTATTATTGAAAGCCATCGTCACAATTTTGGTACGTCACATCCCTTGAGCAGGGAATCCGGTGCGGTCACCTATACGTTCGAAATCATTGCAACCGATGCGGACGGGTGGATAGATCGATATAGCATCGTTTCGTCGATGGATGGTGAACTGTACAATGCCACCAACAATTCCTTCACAATGACTGGGCTATCTGTTGGAAATCATACAATTTTCATCAAGGTGGTGGATAACGATGGGATCTGGTCTGTTGAGAACACCTTTACGATCACCGAACCACCGAGAAATATTAAACCGTCAATCACCATCATCAGCCCTCAGAACAATGGGACTGTTGAGGAAACGGAGTCAATCATCATTACAGCGGATGATGAGGATGGAACATTTACAAATATTCATTTCTCAATTGATGAAGGGAACTGGACCAACAGGCCTGGACCAAATGTGAATCTCTCAGTAGCGACCACTGGACTAACGGAAGGACCTCATACCCTGTCGGTCCGAAGCTGGGATGGCATACAGTACTCACCTATCACAACAATCATGTTCACTGTTGTCCACACCGAAACCCCTGATGAAGATGATGAGGGAAACGCGCTGATGGTGGGTGGTGTGATCATTCTCATCATCACCGGGATCATTGCTGCTGTGGTACTGTGGCCGGAACATGGGTCGAAGAAGGAGGACTGAGACCGGATATCACTCAGGAAGATTTCCCTCAATGCAGAGACTCTCTTTTTCGGTTTCCGTTTGAGGAGGTTTCCTGGCGAGTGAGCTTGTCATCGATCCTGCGACCACCAGGATCGCTCCGATGTAACTGATAATATTCAATGGCTCCTCGTTCTCAAAATTTGGAATGATCCGCACGCCGATCTCGATAAATATTACGGTGAGGAGGGGGGTGATGGCGAGGACCGTACTTACCCGACTGGCTTCCAGGTGATTGAGGGCTTCTGCAAAACATCCATAGGCGATGAGACTGTTCAGGGACACGAATGCCAGGAGCACGTACTGCGGTCCGGTGAGATCGAGCACGGAATGGATGTCTGCCAAAGGAAGGAGGATGATCGCCCCGGCGGCATAGATGATGAGCATGATGTTGGAGGAGGTGTAGGTCCCGAGCAGTTGCTTCGACGAGAGGGCGTAGGTAGACCAGGCAACCCCTGCAACCACGACTAGCACCACCCCGGTCGTATAATCCCCCACTTCAATGAAGAGTTCCTCCAACCGCTCATTGAAGAAGAGCAGGAGTCCGATGCTGAGAATACCATAGCCTATCCACTGCCTCTGATGGAAATGTTCCTTGAAGAAGAAAATTCCTCCTACCAGTAGGAAGGCAGGGGCAAGCTGGATTACAATCTGAGCTGTGTTCGGTGAGATGTATTCGAGGCCATTGAGATAGATGACGTAGTTCCCACACAGTCCAAGGATCGCCAGGGAGAGGAGAATCACCGTGTTTTTCGAAGGCTTCCTGTTAAGGTCGATTGCATTTCTGGATTGGAGAAACAATCCAAGGACGATGGTGGCCGAGAGGAAACGGTACCAGGTGATCGAGTAAGGATCCATTCCATCAAGAAGACTTTTCAGGGCGATGGGAAGAAGACCCCACATGAAGGTGGCGATCAGGGCAAGGGCAAGTCCGAACTTCCAGCGTCCGGTGGTCGTGTGCATTCTCTTTCCTTTTTCCCGCTTGTTTTCGTATTCTCGCTCGATGTTCAGTTTTTCTGGTTTTTTCGTTTCTTTATCCCTCACCATTTTCAGCGCTTGTAACCGCACTTGGTACAGAAGATGAATTTGTTTTCCAGCTTATTTCCGCATTTGGGGCAGAACCAGTGGGTTTCCGTTCCCGCCGCCGCGGTTGCTGCTCCTGCGGCAGCTCCCACTGAAGCTTCGGATCCCGGATGAGCTCCTGTCGCTGGACCTGCTTTTGTGGTAGCCGGAGCCGCTGACGGGGGTGGTGATGTTGGAGGTATGGGGGGTGACGGAGGTATGGATGTCGGAGGTATTTGCGTCTGCGTGGCTACCCCCGGTCGGGTGGTTCCGGGCATCTGTCCAGGAGGTGATGGGGCGGGTTGTGTACCCGGAGCCTGATGGGGTACCCCTGGATGGGGAGCCGGTCCCTGAGAAGTTGATTGGGGCTGCATCGGTTGTCCTGGCCCGGGTTGTCCCATTCCCGCCGGGAATCCAGGTCGCGAGACGGGAACAGTTCCGGGGACAGTTCCGGGTCCAGGTCCGGCCTGTTGTTTCCCTGGTGGCTGCTGACCGGGTATTGAGGGCTGGGTCGTTTGCGGTGGTTGCCCAGGGATCGATTGCTGTGTTCCACCCTGCTGGTATGACTGATGTGGCGGAACCCCCCCGGTATTCCTTCTGGGCAATACAACTCCAAAGAGGATACCCAACGCGATCACAATACCACCTCCGGCGATATACATGACCCAGGGAGTACCATCCTCATCCTTCTCGTTGATGAAGACAATGGCAACATCGGGATTGCTCCAGACACCTTCATCGTCCTGAACCGTCAGGCTGATGGTATGGTTCCCTTGCGAAAGTGTGTCGATCCTGAACTCACTCTCAGGTCCCTCGTATATGATACCGTCCCTGGATGATTTCCAGAGATATTGTACAACACTGCCGTCATCCGTACCTTTGGCGCGGAAGAATATTCGGTCTCCTTCTTCAGCAGGATTCTTTGAGATATGATCGATCTGGGCTCCCGGTATTCCATTTACCCAAATCAGGGTGGAAACCGGTTCGGACCATGCCCCCATGTCATCCAGCACTCGCAGGGAAATGGTATGGGTCCCCTTGTCATTGAGGTCCATGTTGAAATTTGGATCCGGACCATTGTACAGTTCCCCTGAAATGGATGAGGTCCATTGATATCGTATGATGGATCCACCATCGGTCCCTGCGGCGGTGAATCCTATACTGTCACCTTGTTTGATGCTTCTTTCCGTAATATTGACGATCTTGGCACCTGGCAATCCGTTGACCGTGATCGTCATGGATTTTGCATCGCTCCAGATCCCATTGGCATCAAGAACCCGCAAGGTGATGGCATGTGTACCGTTGAAGAGCCCGGTATTGGTGAATTCACCCTCAGTGCTCAATTCGCCATTCAATGAGGATTTCCACAGGAAACTCACAATTGTCCCGTTCTCTACCTCTCCTCTTCCGTAGAACGTAACTTCGTCACCACTATTGGAGGCGGCGGGAATAATGTCCATGATGGATACCTTTGGGAGGTGGTTGACCAATAGGGTCGAGGAGATCTCAGGACTCCATATCCCATGACTGTCCTTGACTTGCAGGAAGATCGTATGAACCCCCACAGAAAGATCGGTCCTTCCAAAGCTGCTGAGACTGTTCAATGGGCCGTCGATGCTTGATCTCCATGCATACTCCTTAATGGATCCACCATCATCGAAACCGCTTCCGAAAAAGGTGACCAATCTGGACTCGACCCCTGGATTTGGGGTGATATCATCAATGGAGGCCACAGGAAATCCATTGACCTCTATGGTCATGGTGACCTCTTCACTCCAAACATTTTCCTGGTCCTTTACTCTCAGGAAGATGGTGTGCGTTCCATTTGGAAGATCGGATCTGGTGAAGTTTTGTTCAATACTGAGTATTCCGGGAACCAGATTGGAACGCCATGAATAATCCTTGATGAGACCATTGTCATCGGATCCCCAGCTTGAAAACTCAATGGAATCACCCTTGTTCGATAAGACCGGAGTTATGGATCCTATATGTGCCCGGGGTATCCCGTTCACCGTCACAACTGATCTCGCATAATCACTCCACAGTCCATTGCTGTCTCTTGCCCTGAAGGTGATCTGATGTGTCCCGTTGGCGAGGGTGGAATTGCTGAATGTTTCCTTGGTATTCAGTAACCCCATCAGATCAGATTCCCACTGGAATTCGACAAGAGAAATGTCATCGTTGGTCTTCCCGTAGAACCAGACGGTAACTCCCTCATTTACGATCCCGGGAACAATATCCTCGATAATCGCTTCAGGATACCCATTGATCGTTATCACAGTACTTGCTTCCTCGCTCCAGAGATCATTGTTGTCCATCACCTTGAAGTAGATACTATGGGTTCCATTCGTGAGACTGGAGATACTGAAACTCTTCTCATCACTGAGAATTCCGTCTCTATTCGAACGCCAGGAGTATGCCTGAATGTTCCCATCGTCATATTCACTTCCGTAGAAGTTCACGGTGTCCCGATTCGTGGGCTGCGCCGGATCGAATGAGATAATGGTAGCTCGGGGTATTCCGTTCACCAGCACGGGGAGAGTGACCCAATCGCTCCAGAAATTATAGTTGTCCAGTACCCGGAAGTCGATCACATGGGTTCCGTTCCTCAATGTCGTGCTGTTGAACCCCGTAAGGTTCCCGCTGTACAACTGTCCACTGAGCGATGATCTCCACTCATACCATTCGATAGTTCCGTCATCTGTCCCGTGGCCTCTGAATGCCACGATTTCAATATGGGTGGCTGGATTGGGTGAGATGAAATCGATGACTGCAACTGGTTTCTCAGTGATTGTCAGATTTCCGGAAACCTCGGCACTCCAGATCCCTTTGTCATCCTGCACTTTGAGATAGATCAAATGAAAGCCCAGTGACAGAGTATCGAGTTTAATGATAGATTGATCCCCATCATAGATCGTACCGTCAATGGACGATCTCCAGACATATCGATCAACATCCCCATCATCAACCGCAATTCCGTTGAACGTTACATCCTCAGTATCCAGTGCCAGTGAGGGTGTCACTGAATTAATGATCGCCGTGGGAATTCCATTGATGTCCAAGGTTATGCTCACCTCGTCCGACCAGTATCCCCTGTTGTCGCGAACCTTGAAGAAGATAGTGTGGGATCCGTTCGAGAGAGTGGTAACGTTTATCTGCTTCTGGTCACCATTGTAGAACTCCCCATCGATACTGCTTCTCCAGGAATAGGTTATGATGCTCCCGTCATCGGTGCCATTTCCGATAAAGTTCAGGATATCTGTGGCGAGAGCGGGATTTGGTGTGACGGAAACAATGATTGCAAATGGCTTTCCCCGGACATCCAGGGTGAAGTTAATCAGATCTGACCAGATCCCCGTCTCATCGAGTACCGTGAAGTTGATGAGGTGAGTTCCGTTCACGAGGTTGGTGAGGGTTATCTCTGATGAATTACCGTCATAGAGTACACCACTCCGTGTGGACCTCCAGAGATACCGGGTGATGTTTCCGTCATCAAGCACCGATGCATTGAATGTGATCAGATCATTGTGATATGCCGGACTGGGGGTGATCACGGCATTGAGGATGATGGGCTTCCCGTCGACAGTTAGGCTGGAAGAGACCTCCTTTGACCAGAATCCCTCATTGTCGAGAACCTTGAAGTAGATCATATGAGTACCGTTGGATAGCTGGAGGCCTGTGGTGAATCTGACCGAATCCACGTATCCAATATCATCCCCGAAGGATACACTGAGATCCTTTTCGTAGCTCCACCGGACCGTATGCCCCCCTTCGTCAAATGTTATGGAATAATGACTCCAGTCAACATTTCCGCTGATCCTGGATTTCAGCTTTCCATCGATGTATAATTTGAGATAGTCCTCATCCTCGGAGCTCACCTTCCAGTCGAATTCCAGGGTTCCGGGCCAGGGGAAGGTTGTTTCCATCCAACTGAACTCGTCGTCATCCACCTCCCCGCTCCTTGCAGATTGCAGTCCGTCGGCATCTGTTGCGTTCGTGTTGAACCAGTTTGTATATCCTCCGGAGTTATAGGTGAGATTGGCCCCCTCGAATCCCTCGAAAAGATTGAATGGTACGATAGTTTCCTGGGTTCCGTTATAGAATTCCCCATCGATATCACTCCTCCAGGCATATAGCTCGATGTTTCCGTTGTCCATACCATGCCCCTCGAGGTAGATCGTGTCGGTATGAAGCGCGGGACTCGGTGAGATGGAATCAATGGTGGCTACCGGGATGTCGCTGATGATAAGCAGTATGGAAACCTCGTCACTCCAGAATCCGTCATCATCCTGCACTTTCAGAAAGATGGTATGGTGTCCTCTTTGGAATGCGGTGGCATTGAAGGTTGATTCGGTATCGTTGTAGAGCACACCCTGGATGCTGGATCTCCAGGAATACCGAATGATGTTCCCGTCATCAGTTCCATACCCGGTGAAAATGATCGTGTCAAATGGGCTGGCTGGCCTCGGTTTGATGGAATCGATGTGAGCCCGTGGCTTTCCGTAAATGATAAGATTGGTATTCGCCTCATCACTCCAGAATCCGAGATTATCCTTTACCCTAAAGAAGATGGCATGGGTGCCGTTGGTGAGTCCAAGATAGCCGAATGTGTGTGCGGTGTCATTATAGAACTCTCCATCGATGTCGCTCCTCCAGGCATACTGGACTATGGTTCCATCGTCTGCTCCGGAGCCGTTGAAGGTTATTGTTTCGGTGTCGAAGGCCGGACTCGGGTTTATGGATTCGATCGTGGCAGCGGGCACCGAGGTGATAACGAGTGTTCGACTGACCTCATCGCTCCAGATCCCGTCATTATCCATAACTTTATAGAAAATTGTCTGGGTCCCAAGTGAGAGGTTCGAAAAATAGAATTCGAAATCAGTGTCGTTATAGAACTCTCCGTCGATGCTGGACCTCCATGCATACCGCTCGATGAAACCATCATCACTTCCCGTTCCCCGGAAATAGACATCCTCGTTAATCAGTGCGGGATTGGGAAAGATAGAAACGATCCTGGCCCTTGGCTTCCCGTAGACGGATATGACTTTATTTACCTCATCACTCCAGACCCCGTAGTTATCCTGAACCCTGAGGAAGATCGTGTGAGTGCCATTGCTGAGATCCGCATCATCGAACTCAGGGTCGGCGTTGGAATACAGGATACCATCGATATCGGATCTCCATTCATAGAGCGTGATGGTTCCGTCACCGTCCGTTCCGTGTCCTTTGAAATGAATCGAATCGGTGTCAAGTGCCGGATCGGGAACGATCGAATCGATGAACGCCTCCGGTTTCAGGGTTATCACCAGCAACTGACTCACTTCATAACTCCATACATTCTTGTCATCTACCACTACCATGGAAATTGTGTGTTCACCCACCGGGAGATCATCCCGCCAGATGGTTTCGTTGAGGTCATCGTCGAGGGTGCCGGAGATACTGGATTTCCATATGATTCGTGTGATACTCCCATCATCCTCTGCCCTTCCTTCGATGGTCACGTTCTCTCCAAGCAAGGCGGGATTCGGGGAGATGTCATCGATGTGTGCCACTGGCCGTCCCTGGATCTTGAGATTACCCGGAACCTCATCACTCCAGCTTCCGAAATTATCCATCACTTTCAGATAGATGGTGTGGGTACCGTTTGAAAGATCTCTGTAGGTGAACTCTGCTTCCGTCCCATTGTAGAACTCACCGTCTCTGCTGCTGCGCCAGGCGTACTGTACGATGGTTCCGTCATCAGTCCCACTGCCCCCGAACAGGATGTCGTCGGTGTCCAGGGCATTCGCAGGAGTGATCTTTTCGATGGTGGGCATAGGTCGATCGTGGATGAGAAGTGTGGTGGATACCTCCTCACTCCAGATATTCCCATCTTTCTGTCTCACTTTGAAATGAAGTACATGAAACCCGATAGAGAGTTGATCCGATTCGAAAGATGACTGAATTCCATTATAGAACTCACCATCAATGGATGACCGCCATGCATATTTATTGATTTCTTTATTATCACCTATGCCTTCGAACCGGACATCAATTTCATCATCCGCGGGATTCGGGGAAACACCCATGATGTAAGCTTGGGCTTTAAGTTCATGACCATCATCCAGCCAGGGATCGAATACAACATCATCCGTAACCTCGTCTCCCTCGCCAGATGGATTATCAGTTGCATGATAGGGGCCGGTTCCGGTTCCCCACCAGTTCATTCGCGCATCGATCGTTAAACCACTTGAAATGTCGGTTGCGTTTATTCCGAACCCTGTGTTCCCGATTATGTAATTATATTCGGCAACAGTATCTTCGCTCCCACTATACAAGGTGATACCATCAACATTCCCTAATATCGTGTTATTCCTGATGATGGTTGAATCAAACGATAGTAAAAATATGCCGGCATTGGTGTTGTACGAGCAGTTGTTGCGTTGGAAGATATTATTTTCTGAGCTAAGTTCACCATAGATCCCATATTCATTCGACATGAACTGATTTTGGGTCACATTGTTATCGTCGGATGCCCGCATGAATAATCCATATTGATTGCCAATGCAGATGTTCAGGGTGATGATCAGATTTTTGGCACTCACTACATATATACCAGCATATCCGTTCCCGTAAAAATAATTCCTCGTGACTGTGAAGGTTTCCCCGGATCCACCAATGAGCAAACCGTTCCGGATATTGTAAGAACAGTTATTACCCGTAATATTTACATGGATCTGATTGCCACCGCTCCGAATCCCGATATCGTTGAAACGGAACTCGTTGTTGAAGATCGTGAGGTTATCAGTCTTTCCGTAATAAATCCCCTCGTCCCCATTGTTCTCGCAGGTATTATGTGATACCGTACAATTATCCACACGGTACAGAGTAATCCCATTCCCATTGTCGGATATGGTGTTCTTCGTGATATTGATGTATGAGGAGTATCCGACGATGAGACCTCCCCCTCCCCCGATCATTTCGAGATTACGAACAACTATATTTTCACAATTGGCAATAATGACCTGACCGGCAATTCCGGAAACGACTCCGGAGGTCTGGTTCTTTACATAGATGATCGGACGCCCATCAATGGTATTTGAGGTATCGATCGTATGTGTGTTCCACCAGGGTTCGTAGCCGCCGAACTCCTCGTCGCTGTACAGCATGATCCCCTGATACCCCAATTCATTGTTCCTGAGCAGGATGTTCTGCGAGGAACTGATCTCGATATCGTAACGATCCTGATTGATAAATGTCGAGTTATGGATGTGATTGTCAGAGGTCTCATCGAGATTGAGACCGATGTCATTTTCTACAAATATTGCGGAGCCAATGGTATTGTGCGCATTCTGAGAGCAAATGATCCCATTCTCATTTCGATAGAGGATTACGTCCTCGATCACATTACTATCGGACAATATTTCTATACCGGCATCACTCTGGGATGTCCCGCTCCGGGTGATGTTGAAACCACGAATCGTGGTACCATGTGCCGAACTTGCAATTTTCATCACATACCCATTCCGCCCACCATCAATGAATGTGGAATCGGAACCACTCCCGATGAGCGAAAGACGCTTACTGATCCCAACCCTTTCATGATAGTGACCCGCCGCCACCATGATAGTATCCCCATCATTCGCGGCATCGACGGCATCCCCGATGTTATCGAAGTCAGCAGGTCCGTCATCATCCACGGTTATCGTGGCACCGGATACGGTTGCATCCTCCATCTCCAGTACGATGAAAAGTACTGCTACAGCTAGTAAAAACGCAATCAGGAGCTTCAATCCTCGAGTTGAATAGATCATCGTTACACGACTCCATTTCCATAAGTCGGGCAGAAACTATCTTCGTAAAGTTGGCGAGATATGACCAAGTTTTGAATCGGGTTACTCAAAGATACCCTGCCCTACAGTGGATACTTCAGAGTTTCCTTTCATTATTTAATTTAATCCTTTCGGTATAATCATTGATGCATTGATTAAGTATGCATATTATTATGGTTCCCCCCCCACCCCCCTTGTTTCATTCTCAGGTGTAATCGTTTCCGATCCAACGCTTTATCCATCCCATGCATCCCGTTTGTGACCGAATTCGGTACAGAAGGCGAATTTCTCATCCTTAGATTTCCACAATCCCGGCAGATCCATTCAGTATTCATGTGGGGTGTGTGTATGTGTTTGTGTGTGCGTGGGGAAGGCGGGGGGAAGAGGCAGCAGGCTGATCCCGGGGCTTGATGAGCCACACATCAGGAGGTGATTTTTGATAGGGAAAGCGCAAGGAGGGGATTTGTGAATTCGTGGGGCATTCGACCCCGAAGATGACAAAACAGGGGAATCGTGAAAATGCGTAGAATCCCTGATGATTCCGTTGCACTACATAGTCCATTCGGCTTTATGGGGCCCAACATGTGAAACCTTCGTTTTCCCCGATTTTTGCCATCGATTTCAACAGCTATACCAAAAACTTTATAATGAATCTAATTGCATTATCCGTTTGGGGGCCTCGAAGGCAATAATTCCTTTTTTTCATAGGTAAATCTCCTTTTACTCCACTTGGCCGTAGCGCTTTGAGTCCCCCTTACCACCTTCCACTCTCAGAGTGGGTTCTCACCGAATTTTTTTAGTGCCTCAATCTTGCTTCAGTGTGAATTCCCATATCCCATCAGCGATCTCCTTTTCTCCGAGTACTTTTTCCAACTGAAGTCTTGACGCTATGGGCCTGTGCATGATGATGCGTGCAGCCCTTTTCCGACCTACCCCCGGGAGGCAGGACAGTGCCTTGATGGTTGCATGATCGAGATCGAAGGGAACCGGGATTCCCGTTACACTTCTCAGACCATGGTCCGTGATCCTTACATCCACCTGTTCACCGATCTCAACAGGATAGGGGATCCCCACACGAATGGGATAGGTTCCCACCTGCCTCCCAAAACTCACTCCTCCGTCATGGGCCTCGACATATACCCCTTGCAATACAGTACCCAGGGGAAGGATGTCCAGAAGGTTGGGAACATCGATGATCGTTCTGATCTCCTCCTTCCACTTCCTGAAAGATGGATCCCGATGGGGTCCGTTGATCCTCACCGGTGAGAGCTGACGGATGTTTATCCGCCTGAAGAGGTTTCCCTCTTTACGTAACCCTTTGAGGAAAGCCACATTATACCCATGGGTTTCACTGGTTTCCCCGGGAAGCCCGTACAGAAAGTTCAGGCCCGGGAGCAGTCGGGGCATTCCGTTCTCTCCCCGTCCGCTCCCCACCTGATTGATCATGCGTACCGCAGCGGCCACCTCTTGCGGATTCGCATTGAGATGATTTCTCCGGATGACCTCGGGATCGGCGGATTCCAGTCCCAGGGAGAGGGAATTTCCCGGTGTGGTATAGCTGACCAGGGCTTTCAGAATGTCGCGGGAGCTTTCGGGATGTTCGGCCATGATCCCTGCATTCCCATTGTCGGTATGGAATACTCCCCTCGTGGGAAGGACCTTTTTGATCTTACGAAGCAGAGAGGTGAGCTTTTCCGGATTCGGAGTTGGCCGGTCCGTTTCCCCGATCCCCTCCGACAGATAGGAAAAGATACAGGACCCCCCGAGACGGAAGTTCTTTCCCCCGTGATCTACCAGGGCTGATATTTCCCTGACCACCGAATCGGCTGTCCGCATTCTGAAGGTCTCCAATGGATCGGTGCAGAAGGTGCATCCTCCATTGATATAGCGGACACATCCCTTTATGGTGTCGATCTCGGAGATAAGACGGTCCGGATAATCGGGGTGCTGGGATATCACTTTTGCTCCTTTCACAGACCAGCTATCCCACTCTTCCATGGTTCGCAGTCTGTCCTCCGAATCCTGGCCAATGATAAGATCATAGAGAAAGGCATCCCCGTCCTTTTCCAGGTTGATGGCATTCATCACTGGGGTCTTCCAGGATATTACCACCATTCCTTTGGCGGCTCCTATATCAGCAAGCTCCTGAAGCTCCCGGGGTGAAGCCGGGCGGCCACCAAGGTAATTACCCGGAACCGGCGTATTGTTCAGGAGAATAAGAAGGTCGGCATCCGGTAATGCATCATTGTGGGATACTGAGTGGTTACTAGGTTTCTTTGCACCGGATTTCCGATGGTAGGATTGATACTTCTCAGCTTTTCGATATTTCGGGCTCCCCATTACTGAGTTTCTATAGTGTCCGATGGTGAGATATCTGATGGTGCCATGAATGTCCGAATCCTGAAACGCCTGTGCTGCTGCACCGAAACAATACCTGACGTAGGGGGAGAGGGAAGGGGGAACCCCCAGGGTTGAGGGTTCATCAATATATCCGTCGAGAATGAGAATATTTTTTAAGGTCATTTCCAAATGATCCGATCATCAGTCCTTCCTTTTAGCTATAAAAGCAGCCACAACAAACATGGCGATAACCGCAGGAACGGGGTCAAAGCCCGAGACATAGACACCGTACACCCAGAACGTGACACTGTAATCGAATCTCTGGTTCGTCTCGTACGCCGAGTAAACCCTGATATCCACGGTGTAGTATTCGTTCTTCCATATGGACTGTGGTGTTGTAACATGCACGGTCATCCGTTCCGAATCGCGGGGTTGAATCAGAAGGCTTCCCGACGATTCAAGGGCAATGGAAAACCCCTCCTTGTACAGGTCTTCGCGGTTGGAGACCTCCAGTCGCACCTCATCTGCGATATTTCCTTCGTTGAGGATATTGACCTTGACCTTCGTTGTCTTGCCGGGCCACTGTTTGACCATGGGCATATCAGTGTCCAAGACCAGTCTCACATATTCCCCGGTTCGGACAACGAAGCTCGCCTCATGGATGAAGAAGTCATCCAGTGGAATAAAATTCACACTTTTCACGGTTACCCGTACGATCCCACCTTCCACCTTGTATGCACTGCGGAGTTCTGCGGCAATGGTTACCGGGTAAATCCGCTCTGATCCTGGTGGCATGGAAATCGAGACCGAGTTGGGAGATGAGAGATATCCTTCGATATCCACATCAATGGTTGCAGAAACCTGATGCGGACTATCATTTTTAAGAATTGCTAAGGTCTGGGCAATACCAGTACCCGTGGGGGATACGTCCACGAGGAGGATAGTTTCGCTGAGTTCGACGGTTATTTCCGGGGAGACCGTCTGCGCCTCGGCGGAGTCCGTAACGTCGGTTACAGGCAATCCTGAAAGAAGCATCATGATACTAATGAATACAAATGATGATCTCATGCACATATTCATCTTCATGGCCATCAAACCCCTTCATCTTTATTATATTGTTTTTGGTTAACTCATTTGACTAGCAGGATATTATAAACAATGCGTGATTGCAATCCAATGTTTCTACAAGCCCTTTTTCAACCCTCCAAGTAAGTCTTTTTTCAAGCCTTTTACTTGGCTTTTCACACGTCTTTTTACTTGGCGTTTTAAAAGGCCTTTTACGTTCCCCTTACGTGCCTTTTACACGCATTTGAGTAAGCCGGATGAGGGAACCCTTGGCAAGCAGGATGAGCGAAAATTTTAAAAGCCATGTCAATTTCTGCCACACGGTGCATTCATGATCAAGAATCTTTTCCTCATGGTCCTGTCAATCATGCTCATAACCACTGTTTTTACAGGGTGTCTCGATGATTCTGAAACCGAGGAGCGGGAGGATGCTGTGGAATACTATCCTCCCGGAATCACCATCACCTCACCAAAATACAACAAACAGGTGAGCGGGACGGTGGACATAGAGATTTCCGTGAATCCCAGTACCGCCGTACTAAGGATACAATATTTTCTGGACGACGTGCTTTTAGAAACCACAACGGATACATCTCTTGAGTGGGATACCACGATGGTTGATAATGGAAAGTATGACATCAGCATATCAGCCCTTGAAATTGGACCCCATGTACCGCTTGACGTTCTGCCCACGCAGAAAACCACTAAGGTGCGGGTGTACAACGAACCCTACATCCCTCCAGAGGAGAATGAACCCCCTACCATCCAATTGAATGTGCCAGCCGGAGACATTGAGGGTGTCTATGGCGGATCAGTGACCATCAACGGAGAGGTGGATGATCTCGAATCGGACCTCGAGACCATTGAGATGAAGATCGATTATGAAAGCTGGTTTGATATCCCGGTTTCACGCAATAAATGGCATTATACGCTCGAACCTGCCAGTTTTACAGGCCAGGTGGAGATCAGTGTCCGTGCATACGACGGAGAGGATTTCAGTGAAATCAAAACCATCACCATTGAGTGTGACAACACTCCTCCCGAGATCGAGATCCTGAACCCGGCCGAATTCGAAACAATTGGCGGGATCGTCACCTTGAGCACTCAGGTGAATGACCACCATGCAATCAAGGAGATCGTATTTCTCATTGGCGAAACAGAACTACAACGCTCTCCTTTGGATTCATACGATCTAAATACCCATGAATACTAGGTTGTAGAAGCACTGCAAGATTACAATAGGTGGACACTGGGGTGATATGGAA
>CAZTGJ010000032.1:0-16412 GCA_964613025.1 uncultured Thermoplasmata archaeon
CAAAGGGGTTGCGATGGTCCCTTTTGTTTATGTTCAGGAATTTATGTTGGGGTGTAGGTGATAGGGGTGGTGATGGGGGCTTCTGTTTATGTTCAGGAAATAATGTTGGGGTGACGGTGATAGCGGTGGTGATGGTGGTTTCTGTTTATGTTGATGACACGATGAGATGGCTGTTTATGTAGGTAGCAGATAGCCAGACGTAGTAAGATAAACAATGGAACCGGGAAAAATTCGAGACCAATAACAACATCTTATTGGGCCGTTTTTCATTCTAAAAGAAGTATTTAAAAGACCAAAAATACTTTATAAAGGGTCTACTTTTCCAAAGTAATATGACTGAAATCACTATTGTTAATATGGTAGGGATATCAAAATTGGGGGAAAACTTTGATCTCAGTACCATTTCAATGGCCTTGGAAAACGCCGAATACGAACCCGAACAATTTCCGGGTATGGTGTACAGGATCAAGAATCCAAAGGCGGCATTTCTCATTTTTCAGAGTGGAAAGGTGGTGTGCACTGGCACCACCAACCTGGACCAGGCACAGTCAGCATTGAACATTGCAGTGAAAAAACTGGATGAAGTGGGTGTTACCGTCCTGCCGGACCCCGAGATCGAGATCGTGAACATCGTGGCTTCAGCTGACATCGGAACCGAACTCAATCTGAACCAGGTGGCGATCGCTCTAGGACTTGAGAACATAGAATACGAACCCGAACAGTTCCCGGGGTTGGTCTACAGACTCCGGGTCCCGAAGGTTGTCCTTCTCCTCTTCTCAACGGGAAAGATCATCTGCACCGGAGCACGGAACCGAACGGATCTGGAACAGGCTGTGGCAAACCTTCAGTCCGAGCTCACAAATCTCGGATTCCTCTAGACCAATATAGCGCAATGCGCATTCTGAAAATGCAGGGAGTGTGAGGGTTGGCCCCACTTGGCATCATCGGAGGAACGAATCTCATTCACTCCAGAATCATCGAGAACTGCAAAGAATTATTGGTAGATACCGATCACGGAGAAGTAACGCTCCTGAAGCATCAAAGCGGAAACGTGATATTCCTCCCCAGACATGGGACCGAACGTTGGCGCCCTCCCCATATGGTGAACCATCACGGGAATATCTCTGCCCTTCGTTCCTGCGGAGTAACACATATTCTGGGCATTACCTCCGTGGGTTCACTGAAGAAGGATATCGTACCAGGAGAGTTCCTTGTGCCTGAGGATTATATTCAGCTCTCCAACATTCCAACTTTTTATCACGACGAGGTGAAGTTCATCACACCCTCCCTCTGTGAACAGATGAGAAACCACATCTTTGAAATTGGCCGATCTCATGGCTTCCCCGTGCATATGGGAGGCATTTATCTCCAGACAACGGGACCACGATTCGAAACAAGAGCCGAGGTTCGATTCTTTTCGGGATTCGCTGATGTGGTGGGAATGAACATGGCCTCGGAGGCAACATTGTCAAATGAGGCAGACATGGAATACGCCAACATCTCAGTGGTTGACAACTTCGGAAATGGACTCCAGGGAGAAATCATCTATGAGGATTTCATGAATCAGGTCCGGAAACACCAGGATACCATGGATCGTTTCCTTGAAATTCTCATCCCCAAACTTCAGAAAGCATATAAGTGAAACAAATGTACTCATACCGCAACAAGCAC
The DNA here is from genome assembly GCA_964613025.1 of uncultured Thermoplasmata archaeon. GTDB lineage: Archaea > Thermoplasmatota > DAOVMN01 > DAOVMN01 > DAOVMN01 > CAZTGJ01. The sequence goes on from CAZTGJ010000032.1 coordinate 1,672, forward strand.
AAGATCCGGTCATTATCTCCCCCACCAGCATTACCATTCTCTATCGGCACCCTAAACCGGTGATCAAAGTGAGGAGAACAACTGGAGGCATACATTGTCTGAAATGACAGAAGACACAATGGAACAATCCGAGGATCAGGATTCGGCGAATGACACCAATTCGAATAATCCATCCAATGACACGATCATTTCAACTTCCGGAAAGGTCACCATACCCGGGGATATTACATCCATCGGACAGGACATCACAGAATCCCTGAATTCGGTGCTCCAGCTTCTCATTCATAAAAAAAGGGACCTTACGGTATCTAAGGAGAATACCGAGAAAAAACTCGACGAGGAGATTCATGAATCCCTATCATCTAACGATGAGAATCGCTCCCAGGAGATCATCAAAGGATTTGAGAGGAAACGGAACGAACTGTACCAGAACTATCTTAGGGAGCTTGGATCTATCTCCGAGAGTGCTTTAAACGATCTGATGAACCGACTCGACCCCCTTCCTCATGCAAGCAAGCTTTTTGCCATGACCATCCATGAGTTCGGTGAAACCATCAAGGAGATCGACAGAACCCGGAGAAAGTTCGCCGTCGACCTCAAACGGAGAATGGATGAACGACGTCAGATCGGTCTCGAAAACCGTCTTGAACAAGCCATGGTTGAAATTTCAAAGGAAAAGGAACGGGCCAAAGATATGGCAAAGGAGATCGATGACCTCACCCGATCGTTGACCATGAATCAGGCCGAACTCAGAAAACGTATCTCATCAGATGAAGAATGGAAAACTAGGTACAGTGCGGATCTGAGAGAAACACTGACCGAGGAGATCCGGTCCGACCTCGAGCAAACGATCCGCAGGGATGTTGAAAAGAGGATACGATCCGAGGTCATGGAAGAGATCAAGTCCAGAAATGGGAACAATACCGCTTCCAGAGTGAAACAGGTGAAACAACCTGGAAATGGGAAGAATGCAAATTCAACAATGCCTTTTGTCAGATGTCCATCGTGCAGGGAAAAGATCATTATCCGATCAACCGAAAGGCCCATCGAGGTGACATGCCCGGGATGTCACAATGAATATACCATCAAGGATAAGGATAACGATAAAGAATCAGGGAATGCGCCAGATAACGGGAACGATCCCCTTAGGGATGATCTTCAGGACACACCGGATAATGCACTATCAACTTCCGAATCCGTTTCCAATGCTCAGGATCATGCAGTGCTTCCAGATAATCGAACGCATTCTTCTGTTGATCCACCTTCCTCCGGGTTCTCAACACCGGATTCAGGGACTCGCCAAATCACCTGCCCCTTTTGCAGCAAAGTCCATATCGTTCCGGTTGGTCTCACGAAAAGGCTGACCTGCGCATGCGGCAGGCGAATACGAACGACCTGATACCCTCTGCTGCTCTCTCTTTACATCATTATTCTCCCCAGTAATGTACGTCACATTATCGTTCTGATAGGCAGGATCACATAACATAGTTAAACGGAACATCTAAATAATAGCTAGAACACAACCTCCCTCATGTCAGTCGAAGGATTGATCCTTATCATCCTGGTGGTACTTGTTATACTCGTGGCCACCATATTCTATTCACTCTTCGAGATGATCGTGTACAATCTCAAGAAGAAGCTCGACCTCACACCACAACAGCATACCACGGATGAGTATACCCAATCCGAGGATCTGGATGGATTATCCCGGGAACTATCACCCGAGGGATATCAACAGGAGGGGGGTGGGTCGATGCCCTCATTCCCCCAGCCAGCCTCATGGGGGGAGAAGCCCGACAGGTGGTCGGACCAGCCCTCCTCCGACGAACCCGCACCCCAGCAGTGGGGTAATCGTCCCACACAGTGGCAGACACCTCATGATCATAAGATGCCCCAGTGGGGATCCCCATTCATGCCCCCGGGGAGTCCTTTCGCACCCCCTTCCGGTCAGGCACGGGAATGGCGGATCGATGATGTACCGGATCATGGAGAGATGATGGGAGGATCGAATGATGGGGAGATCCGGATGGATGATGATGTTTCTCAACCCGGGGTTTCGCCTGATATCCAGCAAGGGCCACCTCAGACGAACACGATGCCTCCCCCACCCCCCCCACCTCAGCCCACCTACGATTCGTCATCTCAACAGCAGCCCCAATCCTATCCCGGATCACCAATTCCGACACAAACACAGTATTCACCTGGAACTTCTATTCCGGCACAAGGTCAGCAGCCACCGGGATTCCCAATTCCAACCCAGGCTCAGCAACCCCCAATGACATCCTCTGAGCCTCAGTTCGACGTTCATCCACCTCCCCCTCCGGCACCATTGTATCAGAATAAAACAGATTCCTTTCAACCATCTGCTCAATCCAGTGAATTTGATCACCAAACTCCTCCTCATGATACTGAGATCGAGCAGGAGCCATATCCAGCGGGTCATGCTGATCCGGTCCCCAAGGGGCCAATCGTTCATATGGACGATTTCACCACCGGGGCGGGAATGGACGAGGTTATGCACCTCCCTGATGCAGAGGAGATACACACTGATCCGAATGAGAAATATACCCTGGACGGCCAGAAGGTGATCAAGTTCGATTCTCCCCTGGTATCGATTCCACCGGAAAAACAGGAAAGCCCGATGGAAAACACTAAGGAAGATAGGAACACTCAGCCTGATCCCGCTGATGAAAATCCTCCGAAGGAGAAGGAACCACCCTATAAGAGGTCAGATACCCAATCACCCGGACCGGAAGCGATGACAAATCCCCAGAACGAAGAACCGGCCGCAGGGAACGCTCCATCCACTGATGAGGATGAAAAGCAGGAAGAGATAAAGACCGAAACAGACTGACCAGACAAGCTGAATTCCAACGACGAGCAACCTTCGGTAGAAACTGGGGGGGGAGGAGGGAGCAGGTATGGGAGGTCCGGTTGAATGTGTGAAAAGAACAGGGAGATCAGATGGAAAACAGCAAAGAGAAAAGAAGGACCTGATCGAATGCTTATTCGGAAAATTCAATATTCTCAGCACACCACAAGCATTAATTAGAAAAAGGGAAGTGTATCGGGAAATATCCGAGGCGATTCACTGCACCACAGAAAAAACCGCACAGACTCAACACGAATTAAATTACCGAGAAGGGACCAGGGAGAGATGTTTGGGATCGCTGATCAGCTTCTTGGTGCCGCCCATATTTCCGTTGTATGCGAAGATGGGGTAACGAGAATGGCACGGATTCCGGGAAGGATGAAGCGCAGACTCTGGATTCGGGAAGGTGATCTTGTCATTTTGAAACCATGGGATTTCCAGAATGCAAAGGCAGACGTGGTGTGGAGGTTCACCCGAACACAGGCTATGAACCTCAGCAAGCGGGGAAATATCCCCGAAAATATCGATGTTTTCAAGTGATTGACATTTCTCAGTCACATCAAATCCTACCCACAGTCCGGGGGCATGAAAGTGGTAGACACTAGTTCAGTTCGCAAAGATTTCACGGTACTTTCCCACGAAACCAACGGAAAAGCTCCGATCTATTTTGATAATGCGTGCATGACGCTGAAACCAAAATCAGTTGTTGATGCAATCGTCGAATACTACAACACATTTCCAGGATGTGGCGGGAGAAGCGCTCATCAATTTGCGCTCCAGGTAACCATGCGGTACGACGAGACCAGAGAGAAGATCCAGAGGTTTCTGAATACCTCCCGGAGTGAGGAGATCATATTTACCAGAAATGCCACCGAAGCCCTCAACCTTGTGGCAAATGCAACCTCCTGGCTCAAAAAGGGAGATCTCGTGGTAACAACAGACAAAGAGCACAATTCCAATCTGGTCCCCTGGCATCTCCAGAGGGATAAGAGAGGACTAAGGTATGATGTTGTTGAGTCAAACCCTGATAACACGTTCAACATTGAAAACTTCAAAGAAACCATGAACCGTGGAGTAAAACTGGTAAGTATGGTCCACACATCCAATCTCGACGGAGTTACCAACCCGGCAAAGGACATCATCGAGATCGCCCATGATCATGGAGCTCTGGTGATCCTGGATGCAGCCCAGAGCTGCCCCCATCAAAAGGTGGATGTCAAGAATCTCGATGTAGACTTCCTTGCCCTTTCCATCCATAAGATGATGGGGCCAACGGGGATGGGTGTCCTATACGGGAAATATGACCTTCTCCAGAAGTTAGACCCCTATCTCGGGGGAGGGGATACCGTTCAGCAGACAAGTTACACGGAATCGAAGTTCCTTGCCCCCCCTGAAAAATACGAGGCAGGCCTGCAGAACTATGCCGGAGTGATAGGTACTGGAGCGGCTGTGGATTACCTTGTTTCCAAAGGAATCGAGGAGATCCACGACCATGAGAAACAACTGAATATACGTGCGACCAAAGGACTCCTTGACCTGGGCGCTAAAATCATCGGTCCGGAAGATCCGGCCCTTCGAAGCGGTATCGTGTCCTTCAATATTCCCGGCCTGGACCCCCATGATATTTCCATGTTCGTGGATGATGTTGCCAATGTGATGATCAGGTCAGGAATGCACTGCGTACACTCCTGGTTCACATCCCGAGGTGAGAAAGGTTCTGCCAGGGCTTCCTTCTATCTCTACAACACCATCGAGGAGATCCGGATCTTTCTGGAGGCTGTTGAGCAGTTGAAGACCATGATGGGGTAAGGAAGATGTGGCAACAGTTGCATCCTTCAGCTTAGCTCATCCCATCCAAATGAAGAACCCCTTTTCGCACATTCCACAATATCACTGCAGCATATCTGAAAATAGTCCTCAGTGACAAATCCCTGATAGCCATTATCGTTGCAATCCCTTCAGCACTCTAACCAAATAAAATCCTAGTAGCTACTAATCGTTGTTAAAGAGCTTCTGGGACCGGAGATGGAACAGGAACTTGAGGTTGTTCCAGCCGTCCTTCCAGGAGTTGAGTTTAACTTCCCCCTCCCGGATCCGGTATTCAACAGGAATCTCCTCTGCCTTAATATCCGGATGCTTGAAGGCTTTGATCTTGATCTCCTCTGAAAGCGGCATACCGTCGCTTTCGAGTACGAATTTGCTCAGAATATCCCTCCTGAATATCCACATTCCGGATTGGGAATCCTTGAGATGAAGTCTGAAGAGAACATTGGATGCAGTCTTGAGCACCCAGTTCCCGAAACGATGAGTCCTATTCATGGCCTTTTTATCAAGCTGGCTGAGTCGGTCGCATGTTATGAAATCAAGATTGTTCTTCAGCAGGTAATCAACCAGTTCCGGAATCTTCTCAGCAGGATAGGTAAGATCACCATCAAGAGTGGCGATGATTTCGCCCTTCGCCTGGGAAAAACCGGTCTTGTAGGCCCTCCCGTATCCCTTGCGCGTTTCCATCACTGCCCGTGCTCCGAGCTGTTCTGCGATCTCCACTGTGCTGTCAGTGGACAGACCGTCCACGATCATGATCTCCATGTCTTCCCTACCCGGGATCATTCGAATGACTTTACCGATTGCTTTTTCCTCGTTAAGGGTTGGGATGGTCACCGTAATCATCAGATTCACCTGTTTTGTACATTAATACTAGTCAGAAGTTTACTTACCCGATTTCGAAGAATCCTTCTTACCAGCTGTTTCGTCGCCCCTCCGCCATCGAATGATATCTCCAAGACTAAGGACAGCAGTTGCCACGATAAGTATCACTATGATCCACAGATACTGCTCCTTCATGCCGAAGATAAGTTCCTCGCTGTCAGCCTTTGTGGTTATCTCCAGATCACGCTGAGCTACGTTGTTGTCCTCGTCGATCTCTTCGCTCTCTTCCTCACGGTCCATGATAACCTTCACAATATGAGTTCCCTTGGTTGCCTTCCAGGATAAAGCTACGGTCTCATTGTTATTGCTGCCAATGGAGATATCGGTAATGGATCCGACGAGAATATCGTCCACGAGGAAACTAATACTGACACCCTCGGCATCTCCATCTCCAATGTTTCCGATATCCACAACAAAGCTGATGGTCTTTCCCACGTACTGAGTACCGGAGAAGATGATCCTCTCCTCGGTCACCAGGAGATCGGACGCGCGGATGTGAACCGCGGCAATAGCGGTGTCGAATGCAGACTCGTCAGAAACTTCAAGTGTGATCTCATGATCACCCGGGGACATGTAGACGTCGGCTACTTTTGAGGTAGCTACCTCTACATCATCAACCAGCCAACGATAGCTCAATTGCGGATTATCACTGTCATCAGGATCGAAAGAGGCTGACCCGTCCAATCTGATAAGCTCCTGAACGTCTGCCTGTGAATTATCGAAAGGACGTGAAATGATAGCAACAGGTGCAGTATTCTCGATAACAATCTCAGTCGAATCGACGAAACTATCACTTCTTAGTATTCCATCGAAAGATAAGATCCTGCAGGAAACCCTGTCTCCTTCATCAAAATATATTCCGGTAAAACCATTTTCCTCCGGTGCCCCGGCAGGAATTCCGTTTACGTACCAGATGAATACGTATGAGGTTCGGTCATCATCGATATCCATGGTGGTTAGTGAATCTGTATTCACCCGTATGGTGGAATACTCATTGGTCGGGGAGGTTTCAGAATAGACAATAGCATTTCCGTAGATCTCCGGTGGGCTGTCCAGAACCAGGACACTGGGGGTGAACACAGCACTGCCGTTATCTTCACCATCATTGGGAATTACTCTACAATACACCCGGTCCCTGCTGATGAACTGACCGGTAAGAGTATTAATATCAAAGGTCGTGATCACAAGATCCGAATTCACAAACCATTGATAGTAGAAGTGGGAGAAGAGATCTCCGTCCGGGTCTGAGTAGAACTGCTTGGCGTTCACAGATAATGTGGTTGTGGCATTGAGGTCACCTGTCCATTCCATCTCAGCCTGCTCCAGCACCGGAGCGGTATTGATAATGGTCACATTGTTGGAGGATTGCACCGCAATTCCATAGTCCATCCCATCGTAGGGAGTAAGCTGAACGGTGATGACATCACCCTTGGTGAAGTACGTATTATTGATAGTATTCTTGAGAGTTGGATCAAACTGTCCGGGTACCGGAACACCGTTCACATACCAGACATACCCATGTGCTCCCTGGGGATCGTTATCCTCATCGAAATAATCGATAGCTTCTGCGATTATTATTGCCACCCGCGTTGGCCTTCCCCAGGTGGTAACCTGAACTCCCCCAACTTCCGGGGCAGTATTGTCAATGAAGATCTCTTCTGTTTTCACAGCGTCCCCGTAATAGGTTCCGTCATATGGTTCAACCAAACAATACACACGTTCTCCCTTGGAGAAGTAAGAGCCGTCAATACTGCTCCCGGATTTTGCGAATGTGTCATTAATATACCAGGAATAACGTGATTCCTGGGAAGGATCACTATCCTCATCGAAGTAGTTCTCCCCATTGGCAGTCAGAACACTGCTCAAATTAGCGACAACAACCACGTTCCCGTCATAGGTGATCTGTATAGAAGCACCGGTCAGGGAAGGAGGAGTATTGAGGATGGTAATTGTATCTGAAGTAAGGGCTATTCCGAAGTTTATCCCATCTGAAGGAGTTACGATGCAATAGACATCATCATCACGGTCATAGGCTGCAAGGTCCAGAGTGGCACCGGCACCGACTGAATTGCCGTCCACATACCAATCATAGGCAAAACTATCAAGATCCGGGAGATCTCCATCCGGATCTTCGAAACCGGACATATCAATGCTCAGGGTGGAATGCTTATCGGGCCGTGAGCCGGTGAAATCGAGAGAAACATCTATGATGGTGGGTGGGGTGTTCTGGATGACGATGGAATCGGAATCTGCCGCATTGCCAAACTCGGTTCCGTCATAGGGTGTGACCCTGCAGTACACATTATCCCCCTTTGCAAAGTACTCACTTCCAAGTGCTGAGGTGGTTACCCCGATCTCGAACCCGTTCACGAACCAGGAATACATGAAGGTGTCATAGTCCGCCACATCGTCGTCGACATCCTGGTAACCAGAGAGGTTCAGTGAAAGAATCGAATATTCATTTGGTCCGAATGGTTCCCCTCCATTATAATCAACGGTGATGTCCTGTATGGTGGGAGGGGTGTTGAAGATGCGTACCGTACTGCTTCTTTCGCCGAATCCATAATCCTTGCCATCGAAGGGGAGAACACGACAATAGACATCGAAATCCTTCCCGAAAGCGGTCCCATTGATCTCATCGAGATCAAGACCGGATGCAATGAGATCTGCTTTACTGTACCATTCATATCTGAAGTTCGCATAGTCCGCAGGTTCGCCATCAAGATCCGAATATCCATAGGGATTCACCCTGATGATACAGGATTCATTTGCCCTGCCCGTTTCCTCTCCCAGATAGAGAACAACGATAGTGACCCCCTGAATGGAGGGAGGTGCGTTGCTGATCAATGTGGTGTTCTCAAACCAACGGGATTCAGTGCCATCGGAGAGGATCACTCTGAGTGTCACCACGTCACCGCGTTCGAAATTATCACTGGTGAAATTCGTGGCCGTTGTGGAATTCTCCACAATGATATTCCCGTTGACGATCCAAGAATAATGGACTGTGAACAGATCTCCTTCGGGATCGATGAGATCATGAAGAACAGCCGTGAGATTTGATCCGGTATGATAGATATACCTGCCGAGGAGGTCAGTGGTATCTGATTCAAGCTCGAGAACTGAGATCCGCGGTCCGTCGTTCACCGGATTCCAGGTAAGGGTGATGGACTGGGATGCGGTGGCTCCATCTTTGTCATGGATGGTGAGCATCACTTCCGCGTCACCATTGAAATCAAGAACTGGAATGATGGTCAGATCCCGGGTGTTGTTTCCGGTAACCTCCTGGATTCCATGGGTCCAGTCGGCTGTCCAGTTGAGTTCATCAGAGGGGTTCTCATCATCTGACCCATATGCTTCGAGGTCCAGACTTACAGCCACGTCCTCGGTTTCAATAGAGTCAGGTACGGTTCCCGTGAACTCCGGTTCATTATTCCTGATGTCCACCATGATATATGCCCACGTACTGTATGCCCCATCGGTATCATTGAACCTAACCCGCACAAAGTACTGGTCGATCACAAGACCGGCGGGAGGAGTGAAGTTCACTATGAACATCCCATTGGTAAAGTAAGGTGTATCGAAGGCTCCGGATGAATAGGTGATGTTACTCCGTGAATACCCGAAGTGAGGAGTGAGTTCCCATTCCTCATCGTCATTTGCATCGCTTCCGTTCACATACAGGACGACCGTGTGGGTTCGGTACGCAATGTCCGGACCATCGAAGCTCTCCACCATTGGAGTGCTGAGCACGGTGATGTTCGTCCAGGACCATGGGCTCTCCAGTTCATCGGAATCCTGGAATTTAACTCTGAATGTGTAGACACCGGTTATCCAGTCAGATCCGGGAGTGAACAGGGATGTCCACATATCATTCGCGAATGAGATAGGAAGATCAACCCAGTCACCTGCCCCGGGGGGAAGGTATTCGAGGGTTCCAATGAGTGTTCCGTTGGGATCATCATCGTCATGAACTTCAACATCGATGACAAGGGTGGTTTCCCGGTACACGAAGTTCTCTGCCAGAAGATATCGAATGATCCTCGGAGCCTCGTAGACAATAGTCCATTCAAGGCTGATTGTGGTTGTTACAAAGGCCCCGTCGAGATCGGTGAGGTTCAGAGTGACCACGGTCATCCCGGTGAAATTTTCAAGGGGGGTGAAGCGAATCTCCGTAGTTCCGTTTCCTTCAATTAAAGTGATAATGGTGGCATTATAATCGTCAACGAACCATCTCAGCTCGGATGCATCGTTCTCAATGTCAGATCCATAGGCGGTAAGGTTCACCACAAGAACGGTATCCTCGTTGATGTCGAATGCCGGAATAGTGCTGATCCCGGGTCCGTTATTCAGGACAGTAAGATTGGCAACCTCACTCCAGTTGTGGCTTCTTCCGCCATCTCTGTCTATCACCCGTGCTCTCAGGAAGATCTTTCCCAGTGGTGCATCCTTTACAGGAATAAATTCGATGACGAGGTACTCAAAGATATCATCATAGTACACGGATCCGGAATATCCGACGGTCCAGTTCCCCACACCGGTTGTCTCCTTGTAGTCGTAGGAGTACGCAAGTTCAAGTGACATATTCTGGAGATCGTCCTCGAGGTCCGAAGCATCCACATAGACAGGAATTTCCTGGGTCCTCAGTATGATGTTGTCTAAAAGTTGAATATCAAGGATCTCAGGGAGGTGGTTGACGAACTCAACGGTTCCCGGAAGACAATGCCAGGTTGAATTCTCAGTACGGTTGTGTCCTGAAGTATCCATGACCTTTACCCGTATGGTGTAGTTTCCAGGCAGAACCGTTGTCGGTATGGTATGGTTCACGATCATAAGTCCGTTGTCTGGATCGCCAACAATAACTGAAGTGACTGAGGCATTGAACCAGCTCTCGCCGTCAAGACTGTAATGGATGACCGGTGTGAGGTCAGCATTCTGGTTATCATCATCACAGGCCTGGATGTAGACCGTGAGGACGCCATCCCTCATGATGCTGGTCTGATTGGTCCAGGTCTGTTCGATGATAGGTTCGTCATTCACTGATATCCAGGTCAGTGTGGTATTCACAACTGCAGAATCCCCATCGCTGTCAAGTAGTTTGAACCATACTAAAGTCGTTCCCGTGAAATTCTCTGCGGGAGTGAAAGTGAATACATCATAATTGGGATTGTGATTGATCTTGGTTATGACCTGCGGATCATAGTCTGTAACCTGCCAGTCGAGATCAATGTGATCATCTTCCTTGTCACTTTCGTACTGGGTCAGTCGAATGGCAAGGGGGTTGTCCTCGTTATCCTCAGCCGCTGGGATGGCACCACTCACGATCACCGGGGCATTGTTCCTGACCCAGACCGTGGTGAGGTTGAGATACCACAGCGAATCATCACCTTCGGTATCCGACCCCATGGCTCTGAAGGTATAATTTCCGATTGCGGCGGTGAATGGTGGTGAAAAGGTAGAAGTGTAGATTCCATCGTCCAGAGTTATTGCCGAAAGATAGGTGGTATCCCAGTTGATCCCGTCCGGAGAATACTGAAGGGTGGGGTTCAGTTGATCCACATCGTCCTCTGCATCGTGAATGGTGATATTCACAGTAAGCTGATTTCCCCGATACACCATGGTGCTGTTGAATTCTAGAGCCCTGACCTCGGGGATGCTGTTCACTACTTCGGTCCCATTCTGAAGGTAGAGCCAGGAGCTCCAGGAGGATTCATTAAGTTTGAATCTGACTCTGAAGGAATAGTTTCCAAGTGTTGCATCCAGTTCGTCAGGGGTGAACTCTATCTCCCATCTCAGGAAATGATAGACCGCTTCGTCAAGGAAGGAGCCCGGTGTGTCGGGATCCCACCACTGTCCTTGATGATAATAACCGAACTCCACATCCAGTTCTTCTTCATCGTCGAGATCACAATCCGCATTGGCATAGAGGATAGATCCCCTGGTTCGGGATACCTCCGTAGGTATCCCCATGTTCAGAGGAATAGGTACATTATTGATGACATAGAGAGCATCTGTTTCCGTTAGGTATACAGAGATGTCACCATCCAGATCAACAAAGGACAACCTGAATGAATAATTTTCCAGAGTGGCATTCTCGGGAAGATGAATGGTAAAGACCCATGTGTCACCCACAAAGCTTGCATCGGTAACGTAATCGGTGAACCAAATTCCCGCTCCGTCCACGGACATCAATTCGAGAGTAGGAACAAGTTTGGATTCGAGATCCTCCACATCCGTGCCATTCGCATAGACATAGAAGGTATGGTTCACTGCCAGGACATTTGCGGATACGGTGAGATTAAGAACCACCGGAGGATTGTTTACCACCACGATGAGGGTCTCCATCCAGTCGCTTTCCCCTCCGTCAGTGTCAATAAACATTGCCCGGAAAGTGTAGTTGCCGATCCCCGATCCCGTGGACGGGGTAAAATTGAAAGACCAGGCATTGGAGGCTGCATCGTACCAGGCTCCAACCAAGGTATTGAAAGCATATTTCTTATATTTGAATTCAACAACAGGCTGAAGATCCTCCTCGGCATCTTCAACGTCGGTGCCGTTGAAGGTGAATACCAGTGTATCGGTTCTCAGCACAACTGGTGAGGCGGGCGTAATATCAAGGATCTCAGGAGGATTGTTGAGCACAATGACCGCATAATAATAATAGTGACTGCGTCCGGTATCGGATGCATGGTCATCGGTGATATTGAACCTCAGTGTGTAGTTTCCGACTCCTGCATCGGATGAGGGAGTGATGGTGACACGCCAGTATTGATCGACGTCATCAATGAACTGGGTGACAATGTTGAAGTTCACATCGGTCCATCCGACATCCCCTTCAAGCTGAAGCTGGAAGGCAAGCTTCAGATTCTCCACTGTGGTGTTGTCATCTGTGGCATTAATGGTGAGCACCATGGGGAAGGTCCTGAGAACCTGCATTACCGAGAAACTGACGTTATCAAGGATCGGAACATCATTCACCGATCTCCAGTGAATATGGAAATACTGTGAGTCCATCCCACCGTCTTTGTCGGAAAGGACGATGTGCACACTGGTATTTCCGGTCCAATTGGTCTGGGGGATGAACGTGAGTACATCGTCGGTGCTGTTCTGGCCGTTGATGCTGAGTATAGCATCGGGATTGAAATGTTCAATCCACCAGATAAGGGGTGCGGCACCATCCTCCCGATCATCCTCATAGCCAGTGAGATCAAGCACGAGGTTGGTATCTTCATCGATCTCAACGTCGGGAATGGTCTGGGTGATAACCGGCTGGTTATTCATGACAAAGATGTACTTCTGTCTGAAATACCAGTCCGAGGCACCATTATTCTCGTCTGTGAACCTGAACCTGAAGTCATAATTACCAAGTTTCGCATTCTTGTCCGGTGTGAAATTGGATAACCAGGCACTCCCATTCCAGTAGGGTGGCGAGAAGTAGGAACTATCCCACAGTCCCCCGGATGATGGGTGGGCCTGTATCTTGAGGGTGAGATTCTCCGGGGAGGTTTCAATATCCTCTCCAACGACTCCGATTGATACACTAGAGATTCGGTATACATCAATAACATTGGTGGTAATCGCAGTGACGATGGGTCGCGCGTGAAGTGTGAAACTCTTTTCTGCTGTGTTGTTGGTGATATTCCTATCTGCTGTACGATTGTCGATAACCACGACGATCTTGTAGGAGCCCACCTTTTTCTGGGTGGTGTTCCAGTTCGCCTCGACATAGCTGATGATCCCATCCTTGAGTATCATAGTCCCGGTCTGTTTCAGAAGGGTTCTACCTCCCTTGGAATCCTCGAGATAGATGTTGATCCTGATCGAGGCATCCTCTCCTTTGTTGTGGATGGATACATTGATACCCATATAATCTCCCTCATTGGGCTTCAGCGGTATGGTGATGTCATTCTCCTCCACGTAGGGATCCGGGAGTGGGGTGAGAGTAACAGAGATGGATCGTGTCTTGTCCATTTGCACATCCACTTCTGAGTCAAAGTATCCGGTCTTGGATACCGTGACAGTAAAGTTCTCATCGTAAGTTGTTTTGGATGAGGTCTTCGTGTATCTGGTGAGGGGCATGGTCCGAGACCATCCGGTACTGTCTGTGAAAAAGTTGAGGTCCGTGAAGAAGGATTCTATATGGATTCCCGCTCCGTCCATTATCTTGCCTATGGTGTCGTTCACAAATACACTGAGGTAATACTGAACAACGAGTTTCCCATTCTGTCCAAGAGAAACCTCATCTGCCGGGAAATCAACATCTTTGAAGAACACATCGTCGTTGATGATGATGTTTGATGGATTCCCGGTTCCATCGATGGTGGAGTTCTCAAGAACTACGGTTCCGAGATCGTCCTGGGTGACAAAGAGACGCCGACCATTAGAGAATACAGTGTCGTTGGCAAAGAAGTCTGCCCCGGATTCAAGACGGAAATCCGCGAAGTCACGAATCAACGAACCTCTGGATTCCATGTTCCCGCTGATATCGGTATCTCCCATGCGATAGCTTGAATTGACCGATTTGATTGTGGAGGAATTCAAATACACGGTCCCGAAAATATTCATGGAGAACTCCTGATCCTTGGTGTTGTTGAAGATCAGGGTCACATTATCAAGGGATAACGTGCTGGTCTGGTTTATCTGCAGGTTTCCATGAATGGTGAACGTGGTATCGGCATAGCTTTCGTTGCCCTCGATATACCAATCCCCTTGCGCAGGTGGATCCCCCCGTACCTCCCCCGATGCCAGGATTAGCAATGCTACTACTGCCAGTAATCCAAGTATGAAAATCGAGATCGGTTTAAGTCCAATAGTTGGGCTGTATTTTGATAATCTCAATCGAATTCCTCCATAAGAACACTTCCATTATTTATAAAGTATTCATGCGGGTTAAACAGTTTATGTTTATTATGTTTTTCTTTTAATAGGTACTATCTAGAAAAGGTTTGCATGATTTTGCATGTTAAATGTATGCAAGATACATATAAACAAATTATCCGAATTTTCCCACCTTCCGGCATTCAATTCTTCACCTTAATCCATCATCATAATCAGTCACCTTAACCCATCACCTTGACCCAGCATCTTAATCCATCATCTTGCTCCATCACCTTAACCTATCATCTTGATCCATCATCATAATCCATCATCTTGATCCATCATC
>CAZTGJ010000033.1:0-16213 GCA_964613025.1 uncultured Thermoplasmata archaeon
CATATCACCCCAGTGTCCACCTATTGTAATCTTGCAGTGCTTCTACAACCTAATAATAATAAAAATAATAATAATAACAATTATAATAATAATAATAGTCTTAAAACCCCGGAAGTGAAGGAATGGGATCAGTACATAACGCGGGAAAACGATGGATTACATTAGTAATTGTCGGAATGCTTTTTAACGGATCGATCGCCCTTCTGTTTGATAATGCAGGAGGTGACGGGATCGGGACCTATCCCGCACCAACCGATGGCGACTGGATCATAACCGAGGCCACCGAGGTGTCGGATGAGATCATCATCCTGACTGGTAATCTCATCATTGAATCGGATGCTAGTCTCCTTCTGATGAACACCACGATCCTCTTCAACTGCTCATACGACGGCGAGTTCGGTGTCAGAGTGAAGAGCGGCGGAGAACTGGAGGTCCAGGGAAGGAAAGAATTCACCAAGGGTGCTCGACTCAGAGGGGATTACGATCTCTTCTCCGGGAGCGACAACGGGAACATCCGATACTACCATAACGATGGGACCATGACTGTTCCGGACTGGCAGGATCCCGTGGACCTGAAAGATGTGAACGGGGATGATGTGAATGCCGGATCACGGAGTGCTCCCTTCTTCGCGGACCTCGACAATGACGGTGACCTTGATCTCATCATAGGAGAACGAAGGGACAATGGACAGGTGAATTATTACGAGAATACCGGCACCACAACCGAACCGGAGTGGACCCGGGACGACTCCATGTTCTCCGGGGTCTCCTCCGGGGGTCACAGCAAACCGACCCTTGGTGATCTCGATAATGACGGTGACCTTGATCTCATCGTGGGGGAAGAAGATGGGGAAGTATTTTACTTCAGGAATATTGGCACTCCGGAAGCAGCCGAATGGGATTCACGTGTGAACCTGCAGGACAATGATATGGACAACATTGATGTGGGGAGCAGATGCTGGCCCATGCTCACCGACCTTGATAATGACGGTGACCTTGATCTCCCGATTGGCCGAAGTGGTGATGGAGAGATACGTTTCTACCGGAACACCGGGACCCTGGAGCTATTTGAGTTCACCGAGGAGAATTCCATGTTCTCCGGTGTGGGTGCCGGACAGTATAATGCCGCCCCGGCCTTTGCCGACCTTGACAATGACGGTGATCTCGATCTGACCATCGGCTCTTACCAACAGGGATTTTTCTATTACGAAAATACCGGCACCAAGGAAGTACCGGAATGGACCGAGGATGATGCGATGTATGAAGGTGTGGATGTTGCATACCGCATGCAGCCAGCATTTGCAGATATCGACGGAGACGGTGCGGGTTTCGTTCCTGGCGGGGCAATCTGGCACACCGAGTTCAACACCACCAGTATCTACACCTTCGACTTCCTTGTGGAAGAGGGGGCAATCTTTGAGATGGAAAAGACCCGCGTTCTGAAGTGCGGGAACGGGGATCCAGGCCACCTGGGTCTGACCGTGAGGTCGGACGATGTCACGATCATCGACAACATGTTCGACTGGAACCACCGGGGCATATTCCTGGATGACACCTCCAATGTCGTCATCAGGGATAACACCTTCGACAACAATACGTTCGCCCTCTACCTGTCGGGGGGATCAGGGAACTCACTGATCAATAACACATTCACCTACAACGGAGAAGGGATCCATATGGAAGCTTCGGAGGATGATACCCTCTGGGACAATTCGTTCGTGATGTGCGGAGTCCTCATCAATGGGACCGATGCAGATCATTTCGCCTCCCACACCTTCCACAACAATTCCGTGAACGGCGGTTATCTGTACTATTATGCGAACGCCGATGGTGTGACGGTTCCCGGGAATGCAAGTTCGGTCATCCTGGCAAGCTGTACGAACATGGTCCTCCAGGGCCTCGATCTCTCGGGAGGGGATGTGGGAGTCGAGCTCGCGTTCACCGATAATACATTGATAACAGACTGCCTCATCGACGGCAATGATATGGGGCTCTACCTCTTCGGATCTATGGGAACCAGTGTCGTGTACACGACCATCTCGAACGGGAACGAGGGAATGCGGTTCGAGGAAGCATCCGCAGGCACCACCGTCCGGTTCAGCTCGATCTTCGGGAACGATGCCAATGGTGCTGATGCATCGGCTAATGGCGGATCCGTGGTGGACGCAGCGAAGAACTACTGGGGTGCCCCCTCCGGCCCCCACCACCCCACTGCCAATCCAGGTGGGAAGGGAAATGCCATTTCAGACGACATCCTGTTCGAACCCTGGCTCCGTGCACCTCACGGCAAGAACATATGGTTTGCTGACGCTTCAGCCCCTGAAGGCGGGATCGGGACACCGGATCGTCCTTACAACAGGATTCAGGATGCCATTGACAACGCATCGAAGAGCGAGGACATCCATGTCCTCTCGGGAACATACAATGAGGAACTCGAATTTAGCAGGACACAGAACCTCTTCGGTAGGGGAGAGGGTGTGGAAATCGTTCTGGACGCCGGTGGAGGCACGGGAATTACGGTCCGTCCCACGGCAGAGGGAACGACCATTGCAAATCTGTCCATTACCAATGGAGCCACCGATTTCCGGATCGAGGCGGATACCTTCCTCTTCAACACCTCCTTCTCGGAAGCCAAAGTGAATTTCGCCGCCGAGTCCCTTCTGTCGGTGGGTTACTACCTCGATATCTCCACACTCACCATCGACGGGGACCCTGTGGTGGGAGCAGTGGTGGAGATGACCGACGCACAAGCGAAGAACGCAACCTTCTATTCCGACGATCAGGGGATGCTCGAGGATCTGACGGTCCTGAAGTATCGCAGGAATGCTACTGATACTGTACAGCTCAACCCCTATTCAATCGATGTATTCGATTTTTCAACCGGGTATGCGAATACCATCCTTGACCTGCAATCCGATTCCGTCATCGATTTCACCGTGACCCGACATGGTCTCTTTGGAACATCCATTGCAACCGGAGACCTGAACAACGACGGCATCGACGACATCGCCGTCGGCTCGCCGGACGATAGCCAGAACGGAGAGGACACCGGAGCGGTGTTCATCTTTTTCGGACCACGGGAGAGCTCGAAGGCGCTCAGACCTATCGATGCAGATCTGATCATCCACGGGGATATGAATGGAAGCCGCATCGGTACCACACTCGAGATCGGAGATGTCGATGATGACACCAAGCCGGACCTGATAATGGGTTCCCCTGATTTCAGACGGACCCTGACGGGGATCAATGGTCTCTATTACAACGGTGCCGATTACACGGACCTTGAATTCACCAGGATCGACGATACCATCAACTTCCCCTGGGGCAACAGTGATCCCGGCAATCTGGGAGAAGCATTCTCGGTCATATGGAGTGGGAATCTCTGGGTGGAGGACGAGGACGATTACACCTTCTTTGCCGAGATCGATGACACCATGTACTTCTATATCGACGGGAACCCTGTCATCGAACGGAACTCATATGATCCTGCCGAGGAGATTTCGGATCCCGTGCATCTTGAACCCGGCTACCACGACATTATCATCTACTTCAGTGACGGAGGCGGCGGGGCGCGGGCAATACTCAAATGGGAAAGCCCGGGAATTCGAAAAGAAGTGATCCCCCAGGAGAACTTCTATGCCAGTATCGATACCGGGGAACCGGATGGTGGTGTCTTCTTCTTCGACGGTGCCCTCTTCGATCAGGAGGCCACATCTCTGCCTATGGAGGATGGGGTCCTTCTCCCCGTTTCGGGAGAGAGGGTGGGAGCGTCGCTCACCATCGGAGATATGGATGACGATCGATATCCCGACATCCTCACAGGGAACTCCCTGGGCATCGAGGTGTATTATGGTCAGTCCACTATCGATGGAACGATCCAGCACGCTACCCTGTATGGAATCGAACAACCGGTCTTTGTGGAATATGATAGTGTCGACACTCTGGCCGCAGTGACATCAGGAGAGGTCAGATTGTTCTCCGTTGCCCCGGATGCCTATTCACTTGAAAGCTACAGTGAAGAACAGGACTTCAAGGGATCCTTCAACCAGACCAGATTCAATAATGGACTGACCATCTACTCCTACAAGATGGTGGAGATCATACCGAACGGGGATTTCGACCAGGGCTGGAACAACTGGACTCAGAATGTTAGCTACCGGAACAAGAACGACGGGTTCTGGGAGATCACAGAAATCGAGCGTGGTGACTGGAAGGTTTATGATGGACCCACAGCGGGTCTTGGTCCGCACGGTGACACTGTGAGAACTCAAAGTAATGGTGGGACCGATAACGATGGGAAACTCGTTTCTGATCCGTTCATTCTCCCTGAGGGGGTAGACTTCATAGATTTCTGGCATCATGCCAAGTGGTTGAGTTTCGAGAGGGGCGGGAGCGGATATCAGGATGATTACGATGACCTTATCATCATCAGGGTGGTGAGGGATTCCGACGGGGTCGTTATTGACGAACAGAAATACGGAAGGGATTACGGAGGAGGTGACGGGGAGGAGGAGGGACGCCTCACCTTCGATATTTCAGATCATCAGGGTGAATTGCTGAGATTCGAGATGGAACTCTCTAATAACCGCCCCGCGAACGATGACGGTCTCGTTCAGATCGACAATATTACCGGCCTCCAGACGGTTTCCGATGCCAAAGGAACCTTCACCTCCGATATGGAGGACCTGGGATTCACTGTCAGCTCGCTCGTACCCCATTGGGTTGAGGAGCTGAATGAGGGAACCGTTCTTATCCATTGCAGGACCAACAGTTCAGATGACTGGACACTTCTGGAAAATGACGGTTTCACGGAACTCCCCGGGGAAACGGATACCACATTCCAGTACAAAGTGATCCTGGAAGCAGCTCCGGAAAAACCCTATCCGGTTCTAACCGAGCTCAACTTCAATCTCTTCAGTTATCTCCCGGTTTCTCTGGGAGCGGGCGTTCCCTTCAATGCCGGAAACGTCTTCGGGAACAACACTCTAGCTGTTGTCGATGACACAAAAGCGGTCCTGTACAACAGTACCACTGCGGATCCGGCTTTCAATATCACCGCAGACCAGAAAATTGATGCAGTCTCAACCATTGGAGATGCCGATGCCAATAACATCTCCGACCTCAGCATATCATCCGATGGTACCGTCTATCTCGTGTTCATGAGCCCCGGTGACGGTGGGGAGGATATGGAGCTCGCTGATGCACCTTACTCCTTCTCAGGTGAGGAGGGAAATGACTTCGGGACCGTGCTCCAGGGAAACCTGGCAGGTTCACCTCTTGAACACCTGAACGATGGACGGGTTTATCTCATTCCCACCCGTAGTAACGAATCCGCCATCAACGGTGTGGATATCACGAACAACTCTATGATTTATCCTGGTTCCGAGCTCTCCATGAATCTCTCGGTTTTCAACCGGGGTCTTTTAAATACTGGTACCCTTGAGGTTACCATGACCATCACCGACGAGGATGACTATTTATTCGGGATGGCAGCATATATTTCTCTTGCATCATGGGAGGGAGATGTAGTGAACTTCTTCTGGGATGTTCCTGATGTGGAAGGTGTCAATTACACGGTAACATTCTCCATTCCCGATGACGATCTCAATACCAATAACGAATTGTCGATCGATCTCAGGGCACACTACCATTTGCTGGATCTCGCCACGGAGAAGGATTTCGATGTCGTACAACCTGCCGGCACCCTCACCTATCTCTTTGTGGTGGATAATTTTGGGACCTTCGGACCGGACAACATAACCTTCCAGGCTGATGTCCCTGCAAACTGGGAATGGTGGGTGAGGGAGGAAACGGGAACCATCGACGATCCCGATCTTTCCGATCCGCTCGATCATCTCATTGTTGAAGATAACGCAACTATCCGGTTGTTTGTCCTGGCCAATACTTCGGTCCTCGGGGATTATCCCATCCAGTTCCGGACGGTCTCGGAGAATGGAGTGACCACCGCCGCTGTCGATCTCACGGGATATGTCGTGGAAATGGACCTTGCTCCGGTAGGGGTGAAACTTTTCAGGGCCGATGGAAAAGAGGCCAAGCTTGTTGCAGGTGATAATACGACCCTGGAATTGGAGATAGGGAACCTCGGGTCACAGGACACCGGAGCATTCGATGTTCGTATGGATGTTGAAGGAACCCCCGTTGATACTCTGACCGGAGGGGGGGTGGAAGGATTCGGCGGTATCACGATCAATTTCACCCGGGCCTTCACCGAAGGTCTTCATAATCTGACCTTTGTCGTCGATATCCTTGATGATGTGAAGGAATACAACGAAGGCAACAACGTGTTCCTGATCCAGATCCAGGTCTGGCCGGGAACAGCCAGCACCCCGTTCATGTTCAACGTGAAGGTGGTCGACCAGTTCGGAACCAACATCACCGATGCCCATGTAATGGCGACCAGCGGAGGATCGAAGGTGGAGAATACCACCGACGACCAGGGAAACATCACCCTGATACTTGCTCCCCCCTATATCGAAGGCAGCACCTATCGGGTCGAAGCCCTCTCAAAAGATCTCTATGCCCGTGAGGATGTCATCGTATATTCCGAGGATGCCCAGGTGGAGATCCTTCTTGTCGTCGGCAGGTATTCCCTTGATATGATATGTGATCAGCGGGAGAAGGACATTCTTCCTGACAGCCAGGAGAGCTTCATGTTCAACTTCACCAACACCGGAGATTTCACGGACAACTACACAATATCCCTTGCCGGACTGCCCCAGGACTGGACGGCTGATTTCACCGGCGGCGGGATAATCGATGATGTTCTTTCGCTCGAGGTCGGTATCACCACCACTCTCATCCTGGACCTGAGCTTCTGGAGATATGCCCCCGCTCATGAGCGATATGAACTTATTGTTACGGCTGGATCCGAGACATCCCCCTATTCCGTGGAGCAGGTTCTTCTTAGGCTCACCATCCTTCCCGTGGAGAACATCACCGTGGTCACGGAGGATCCGGACGAACACGGTCTTCCCAGGGATCCCATATCACACAGGGTCTATGTCACGAATTCCGGAAATTCTGACCGTACTATCAATCTCATGCTCTCGGGAGATATCGAGTATGCCTCATTGAACAAGGAAGAGTTCATCCTGGAACCTGGGGATGTCGAGGAAGTTCTTCTGGTTATCATCATCCCCAACCTGCGGGATGGAACCATGCTGCATCATCAGCTTTCTGGTGTGGTTGCCGGTATCGGTCCAACGACGGTCATCGATTTCACGACCCTCATCGACCGGACTTCGGGCCAGTACTTCCAGGCAGAGGTCCAGGAGGATCAGTTGATCATAACCAATACCGGGAATCATCTTGAGCAGATCACCGTTACCGCCGAGACCGACCTTGCGACGATCATTCTTTCACCGGATACTTTCGAGATCGACCTGGAGGTATCGGAGCCTCTGCAAATGACCCTGGAGATGACCGACCTGAGCATTCCCTACGGGAGTCTCATTCCGGTGTTCGTGTCCATCTGGAACGGGGAACGCTATTTTGTCAATGACACCCGATTCGTCCCAGTACCGGCCGTGGAGAACCTTTCCCTTTCCGTGGAATCCACCACGCTCAAGGGCATCCCCGGAACCATTGCCAAATTTTCGATCACTGTGCAGAATACCGGGAATGTGGAGGCAATGATCTTCTTCGAGGGAACGAACTCAGGTCCGGAGTCCCTCATTCTTCCCTCCCCCATCACCCTTCTGAGGAACAAGGAGGAGGTTGTACCACTGAGGGTCCAGGTACCCCTGGAGAGCAGCGGGATTCGCATGATAACATTCACCGGGATCGCCGGTGAGACCGTCGTTTCCCTTGACCTCCAGCTCGACCCCGTTGTGTATCGGGAGATCGTTCTTGATGAGATATCAGCCAGGACAAGTGAGTCCGGAACCAGATATACCATCAATATATACAACAACGGTGACGTGGAGGAACGGCTTGATCTGGTAGCCGACTGCGGGGAGCTCGATCTCCTTGTGGCAAAGGTCCCGTCCGGTGATTACGTCCAGTTCCACCTTACGGTCCCGCCTGGACAGTTCTGCAGCGAACTCATTCAGATCAATGCGACATCCGATCTCGGGGAAGGGCTGAATGCCACCGTCGAAGTAAGCTCCCCTCCCAGTGTTGAGATCGAAATGATTGCCTCCCTCCCGGTCATGACCGGGGAACCCGTGATCCTTCGAGCCAGCGGGGCGTATTCTTCCTATTCCTGGTCCTTCGATTCGAGAATGGTCCTGGGTGGTGAGGTGTACTACAACTTCTCCTCATCCGGCATCTATCCCATAGTGCTCACCGTGAAGGATTCCCGGAATCTCTATTCTGTATTCTACACCGAGATCATCGTGGGAAATCAGCTTCCCATCATCGAGATCGAACCCAATCTCTTTGGAGATTCCGGAGACCACATTGGATTCGATGCACGGAATTCCCGGGATCCTGACGGTGTCATCATCAATTTCAGTTGGGCAATTCAGGAGCAGTCCCATCAGGGTCCCCAGGTCTTCCATGTGTTCGATACCGGCGGCATCTTCGACGTAACGCTCACCGTTCGGGATGACAAGGGTGCCACTAACTCGACAACATTCCAGATATCCATCAGGGATACCGGTGGAGGGGATCCCGTGGTTGAGGACAAGAAGGAGCTGAACATGACCATCGTCATGATCTCACTGGTGATTCTGATTGTCATCATCGGAGCTCTTGCCTACATGGCAAAGGATCTAGATTTCGAGGAGAACTTCCTTATGGAAAAACTTTCCCCGTATGGTCGGGAAAGCAAAGGTGAGGATGGGAGCGGTAGTAGAAATAATAATGAGAATAGGCCGTCCGGTGACCATGATTCCGCGCATCAGAAGGAGGTGAGAAAATGAACCGGTCCGCACTGATTTCCATCCTCATAACCGCAGCTCTGCTGATAACGCTTATTCCTCAACCACTTTATGCCAATGCCGAGGAGAACCCACCGGTTGACCGGGGGGACGGTGTACTCGAGAACTCCGGTGACTGGATCATCGAAGAGGGTGACAATATCCAGTTTACGGAAAAGACAATCATCGTGAACGGTAATCTAACTGTGAACGGAACCCTTTCCCTCACCCGCTGCCACCTCATCATGAACAACAGCTATTCCAACCTCACGGTGAACGGGGCTCTTGACCTCGATACCACCAATATCACCGGGAACAATACCTACTATTATTTCATCATATACGGAATTCTCGACTTCCATGACAGCAACCTCTTCCATATTGCAGGATCTGGTCAATATCCCTACATCGGTGGTCTTCAGCTTCTGTCGGAGGATGTGTCAATGGAAGGGGGATCCATTCAGGGCGGGGAATTTACCGGGATTTATATCACTACAAATGTGACCATTTCAAATATGTCAATTATCAATAATATATACAATGTTGTGATGAACGGATCTTCCCCGGGATTCATCAACTGTACTATCCGATTCATTGATTTTCCCAATGGCAGTGCCAACATATTCATGATGAACGGATCGCATCCAATCTTCGTAGAAGGGGTACAGGCGGGAGAGACCATATTCTATGACGAACTCTCCTCAATGGGATTCGGTCATACCCTTCACGTCCATGTGACCTATGAGAACGGCACTTCAATACCAGGGGTTACCGTGACGGTCACAAGCAGCGGGGAGGAGATCTCGGAACAACGGACCACCGATGAGTCCGGCTGGGTCCGGAACCTCCTGCTTCCCGAGGAGACCATTTACAAATCCATACCCGACAAAGTGTACCGGCCTTACCGGGTCACTGTGGAGAAGTTCGGACTCATGGTCATGGAGAGCATTCCATTTGAATCCGAGACCACCCTTGAGATGGTTTTGACCGGAGATTACTTTGGAGAGACCCTGACCCGCGGAGATTACAATGGCGACGGATTCCCGGACCTGGCAGTGGGTGTACCGAGGAACCGCACAGGAATAACCACACCTGGCGCCGTGTTCGTGTTCCTGAATCGTGGAGATCTTGAGCTCACCGAGATCGATGAGTCCATGGCCGATCTCACCATTAGGGGTGTCGATGGCACCGGATTCGGTTCGGTCCTGGCGAGCGGGGATATCAATGGTGACGGATTCGATGACCTTCTTCTTGGCACTCCCTCTTCGTCGGAGAACGGACCAGGATCGGGACGGGTGTACTTCTTCTTCGGGAACCCAACTCCAGCTTGGAACGAACTGGATGATGCCAGCCTGACCTTCGAGGGGGACGAAGGGTCTCATTACGGGAGCAGGATATTCGTGGAGAATCTCAATAATGATGCATTTACGGATTTCGTTATCGGTGATGATGGGAACTCCTATGTCTACTACAGTACCGCGAATCCGGACGAGGATTTCACCCTGGTCTCGGAGGTATATGCGGTTGCATCCACCAAAGGGGTTCATGATACTACCGGAGAATCCATCTCCAAGATCCAGACGGATGATGATGACCGGTACACGGTTCAGCATCCCAATACCCCAAACAATATTTTACACATCACCAACTTCACATTCGGAAATCTTTTAGGGGAGGTGACTTCTGCTACCCTGTGGTTCCAATTCGCTACTGATCGCTATTACGGTTACAATGATCATGAACGGAACTATATATACTACAATGTGGGGGATGGCTGGAAGCAATCAATCCGGCCAAGATACAATCAGCAAAACTGGCGCGATGAAAGTACATGGCCCTTCGACCTCTTTGCCAATGGTGTGACCTCAATGGACCAGCTCGGTCAGCTCCAGGTCTATCTCTCCAATATTGATGGGACCAACAACAGCCAGGCCAACAATAACATCTATTTCGATTACATTGCCGTTCATGCTACCGTTGTCCCGAAGGGAGCGAATCACACACTTGGAGCTGGGAACCTTTCCTCCGGGGACGTGAACGGGGACGGCCACCCCGATCTGATAATCTCAGATGTTTCCGGTCAGACGATTTACTATGGCGGTCCTCTGGGACTGAGTGCACCCGAGATCCTTTCCATGGATCTTCGACAGGGGAATGCTACACGATTACTGGTTAAGTCCGGAAACCTGACCATCTCGGAGACCCGTCCCTATCTGAACGGACAGTTCGATGACGGATGGTTCGCCTGGAATCAGGTGGCCAATTCCCTGGGGCAAAAGGACGGAAATACACGATGGGACATCGTGGAGACAGAGAATGGTGACTGGAAGGTCCACGATGGCCCCACCGGAGGATTCGGTGTGGATCAGGATACATTGGATGGCGATAACAATCGGGATTGCCGGGGAATGCTGCGGACCAATGATTTCCTGATAACCGAGGATATGGAAACGCTTCATTTCTGGTACAACTTCGGAGCACGGAGTTTTGAACGGGCAGGGGGGAATCAGGGGAATACCGCGGATCAGATCCGGTACCGCCTCTATGCCGCAGGTAATAACAGTGTGCTCATGGAGCTTGCAGGATGGGCCCCCACAGAATCCAGTGAAGGCCACGATGAGAACGGGATAGTCGATGCGGATATCACCGGGCTCAGAGGGGAAGAAGTGTATTTCGGTTTCGAGATCATCACGAACAGGGGAAACAGCGACCGTGGCATTGCCCAGATTGACAATCTCACCATCCTCCCCCCCTCTGCCATTCCCTATTATGAGAACGGATCCCTTGAATCTCCCTGGTATGAATTCGAAGGCAACATTTCCACCTTCACCCCGGTATGGAATTCAGACACATCCGACGGACAACTGTCAGTGAAGTTCAGGACGGATCCTGCAACCGATTGGGATGAAACAACGGAAAGCGTCAACGGGCAGAGGGAAACGGTGAATGCCTCCTCTGACCGCCTCCAGTATCTGATCCTCATGGGAGGGGATGGTTCCGGAACTCCTGTCCTGAGCGAGTTGGAACTTGGCATCCTTCTTGAAGGACAGATATTACCTCTCTCCTTAGCCACGAATTACGGTACTATTGATATTGCTGATATGAATGGTGACGGGTTTGGTGATCTTCTTCTCAGCCATGAAGGTGGGGGGGGAAGCAGGGGTGCGGAAGGAATCGACCTCTACTACGGCCGGGAGAACTTCAGTGCAAACTACCAGACCGGAGATATTCAGGATTTCTATACCGGGGAGTTCATGGACTTTTCTGTACTTGACCTCGAATCGGATGGTACGAACGAACTCTGCCTCATCGGTGACAGTATCCGGATCATTGACAGCGCAACCGATATCGTGTGGGAAAAATCAGTCATGGCAAGCAGGATGTCCGGAGATGTTGCCTCGGATCCCAACTACCATCTCAATACTGGCGCAATCCATTTCATTCCATCCCATGATAATGATATTCGTGTGATCGATATTGAAATTCCTGAACTTATCGATCCCGACAGTCCCCAGCTCATCACGCTTGTTTTCTGCAACGTGGGGACAGAGGCACAAACTGATCTGACCTATTACTGGAATATTACAGGCGGGGATTACACCTTGACCGAATCACATGAGATATCGATCCAGCCATTTGAAACCGAAGACATCGGTATCCTCTGGGATGTTCCGGTAGATGAAGGGATCACGTACACCTTTTCTCTTGAAGTTCCCCTTTCAGTAGACCGGCTGCCCAGCGATAACAGCCTGATCGTTCATGCCACCTCGAAGCAGCATGGTGTCCTGCTTACAACAAACACCCCTGTCCTTGCCGCCCATGGCGGGGATCAGTTCACATATAATGTTACCATCGAGAACACCGGAACCTTCGATACAGAAAATGTTACACTGTCATCAGCTCTTCCTCCGGGCTGGACCGGAGAATTCAAGTATCTGGATGTTCCGGTCGACTATGTTGTTGTAGCGGACAGCGTGAACCTTACTTTCATTACTGCCAGCCCGATTGACGAGGAAGAAGGAAATTTCACAGTAAATCTCACCGGAACTGCCGCCACAGCAGTGAGCTATCTGGACACGACAGCAACCGTTCTCAGGCCGGATCTTATCATCGAGGAGATCCGTCTGGTCAGAGCGGATGGCGTCATCACCAATGATACGATCCACGGGGTCTCAGGCGATGCCGAGACCATTGAGATTCAGATCAGGAATCAGGGTCCTACGTATTCTACGGCTACGAGGCTCTGGCTTTGGGTAAACACCGATTTCTATGAGGAGTTCATGTTCGATCGCATCGAGCCAGGGGAGAGCAAGTGGTTCTCATCTGGCATCGTACCGGAGGTGGGAGATCTGCAGGTCGACGTCGAAGTGGACCCCGATTCAGGGGTTGTGCCCGAGCAGAACGAATCCAACAACATGGATTCCAGAGAGTTCACTGTCAAGGGACAGGATCCTATCGGCCCATACGAGATCACGGGAAGTATCTTAGACATTCAGGGGGAGGGGGTCGGGTTTGCGGAAGTGACATTCGAATGGAACGGGAACAATGAGAATATCTTTACCGACGAGGATGGGAACTACGCCTTTACCATCGAGACCCTCACCTATCATGATACCACTCTCCTGTATCTCAATGCCACTGACGGTGAGAACATCACCAGTATCCAGGTCATTCTTTACTCGGAGGACGGGGGGAAACACCTCATTCTCACCCTGAACCAGTATCTCGTGGAGATGGAGGGACCGGATACGGTTTCCAGCATTGATATCAACGGAACGATCATCATTCAGGTAGACGTCACAAACAAGGGGAATGTCAACACATCCTTTGTGGTGGAGGCCTCCGAGGTCCCGGATGACTGGACCGTGGAGATCCTTGATCTGCCGGAAGGAAGGATCGCTCTTTCGATCGGAGAAACGGCAACCGTTGACATCAGGATCACCTCTTCCGATGATCCGCTTCTCGCAAAAGGGCACCAGAAATATTTTGCCACTATCCATGTATTCTCGGAGATATATCCTCCCGGGAACGACAGCTTCACCCATGGGATCGTGGTACGTCCAATGCAATCGATCCTTGTTGTAACCGACGGAGAAAATGCAACTATTGCTCAGCCAGGTGAGGAGATCGGATTTTCCTTCATCGTGGAGAACCTCGGGAACCAGGGGAACACATTCATCCCTGAACTCGTCGGGAGTTCAGCCGGCGAGGTCGAGGAGCATGAGTTTGATATCACCTATCTCTCTCTTGATATCGGTGAATCGGCGGAATTCTCCCTGGCCCTCACCATGCCTTTCCTGGCTCTGGGAACCGAACTGGAGCTCATGGTGGGAGGAGCGGAAGATCACATCATCAGTGCATCCGTATTCCTGACAGCTCTGGAGTTCTATGGCATCCAGTACGATTGCACCACTGAATTCAGTGCAGAGCCAGGCGATATCCTTTCCATACCGATCTCGATTACAAATACCGGAAACCTGGAGGAGAATATCACTGTAACCGGGTGGACAGGGACACCGGATGTTCAGATCGCCGGAGGAGATGTCATTCTGGCCATGCTGGAGGAGACGATCTTTTTCCTGGGTGTTACCCTCCCGGAGGAAGCGCTGGCCGGTGCTGTTATTCCCGTGGACGTCGAGCTTTCCACCGGTCCCTCCGGAATTGTGTCATTCCAATTTGGCATCAACATCACCATTCTCGAGGTCTATGGATTGTCCCTGACCCTCCTTGAGACCACAGTTACTCCTGCCCCTGATTTCACGATCTACTCCTATGAGATCGAGGCAGAGAACCGGGGGAACGGAGAGAATACCTTCCATTTCAAGGCAGAAGGCACCCATCCGCACTATCTGGCTCTCCCCGGTCCCCTGACCCTCGGTCCCGGCGTGACCTTGACGATATATGCGGAGATCATCGTTCCCCTGAACAGCACCGGTGTCATCGACAATTATCTTGTTGCCGTGGATGTACGGGGTGATTACAGTGATCTCAACCTGCGGATACTCTCCTACAATCTGGATATCGAGACCACCATCGTGATGTCACAGACCGATTCCAGTGGGGATACTCATGCTCCCTCCCACCCCTCATCTTCCGCCTCCACCTACTATTACGATGTCTCGGTCACCAACAATGGCGAACGATTCGAGCGGATAGAACTCTTTGCCGGGATCCCCAAGGTGGATACCTATCAATCGGGAGATACCCGGTGGGAAGGTGGGATCAACAAAGATTTCCTGGAGATATTTCCCGGGGATACCGAAGATTTCAGAGTATGGGTCACCACTCCAGATCTCAGGGAATACTGGGGAAGCGCTCTTGTTGTGAACCTGGAATCAGATTCAGGGAAGTCCGACGAACTTACCCTTCATAAACCACCCATCCCCATACTTGGAGTCACCATCCCGGATGATGCCAGCTTCGAGGACACCATCACCTTCACTGGTTCACAATCGCTGTGGAACATCATGGACTATCAATGGGACCTCGGGGATGGCTCCAATGCCAGCGGAAGTTCGGTGAGCTACTCCTACGGGAAATCCGGAACGTATGAGGTTACCCTGACCATTACCGATGACATGGGATTCACTGCCTCCAGATCCTCTTCCGTTGAGATCGTGAACCAGCTTCCCCTTGCGATCATCCAGACCAGTCCCAAGAACCGAACCGTTGAAGCGGGACTGCCCATCACCCTCGATTCCTCCTTCTCCCATGATCGGGACGGGGAGATCGTGAGCTATCTCTGGGAGTTCGGAGAGTTCGGGGATTTCTACGAGGGAACCTGGCCGGTAATCCAGCACATCTATGAAACCACTGGGGTCTTCACCGTTACCCTCAATGTGAGAGACAATTTCGGTGCTACCACGAATACATCGGTTGATGTTACGGTCATTCCACGATCCGAGGACAAGCCCGAGGACCCCATCATCGAGGAGAAGACCACAACTGATCCAATGAGCTACATTCCGGTGACCATCCTGGTCCTTGTGGTACTGGCAGGCGTGATATTCCTTCTGCGGAAGAAGATGTTCATCGATCACCTCGTCTGGAAGATTTCGGATCAGTCCGAAAGGGAGAGGAAGCTGTAGAAATAAATATTCTTGATATGGACCTCCGTCCCCCCCCCGCTCCCCCCCCGTATGTGGTCATGTAGTAGTTCGCTTCCTTTTCTTTCCTTCCCCCCTCTTCCGGCTCCTATGCCTAACTATCTTCTCCCCACCACCACTCCCCTGCTCCTTCCTGATGACCTATCTACGTCGTTCACATATATTTTGTGGCGGCGGGGGCGGGGGCCCGTGGCGGGGGGGGGGGGGGGGGGGGGGGGGGGGGGG
>CAZTGJ010000034.1:0-16128 GCA_964613025.1 uncultured Thermoplasmata archaeon
TAGAATAGAATAGAATAGAATAGAATAGAATAGAATAGAATAGAATAGAATAGAAGGGGGAGGAGGGAAGAGAATGGAAGGGGGGGAAAAAAGGCAGTGGATTAAAATGACACTGTGGGAGGAAGGGGGTAAGGGGAAAGGTGGCAGACGCAGATGAAAAGAGTTCACCACAGGCCGAGGCTGTGATAGACAGCAAGGACTGGTACGAGATATCCGAGGATGGCGCCACCGTTCAGCAGAGGGAGGCCTGCCTGGGGTTTTCCCCTGAGCACAAAGGCCATGAGCACGATGTATCCGAGAATGGTCCCGATGATCACTCCGGCGACCACCATGGCGATACCGGTCATGCCGAATACTTCGATATAGTTCACGTTCTTCTGGAGATAGACTGACAGGGAAACCGCGAAGGCCGATGGAAAGATGATATCTCCCAGTCCGATGAACAAAGCCTCACGTTCCTTTCCCGATGCGATCTGTTCCTTGAGACCCTCTTTCTTCATGAAGGAATACGGAAGCTTTTTCGGGACAACGAGAAGCACCGGAAGGTTGAACTCCATCACACTGTCGGCGAGATCGATCATGTGTTTGGTCTTGTATACCGAGATGGCATCGTAGACCGCAAGGATGATCATGAGCATCAGAATGGGGCCTGGAGCAAAGGAGATACCGATGATCGAGGTAACACCCACAGCAACAGCGATACCAGTAGCATCAACCACATACCACTCGGGATGCTTTACCAGAAGAACGGTTAATACCGCACTGAAAACAGTACCGAGAAGAACGGATGTGGTTGGTGAAAGAATGAAAGCAAGTAATGGGTAGAAGGCATAGATCATGGTGATAAAAAAGGCACCCAATATGATCCATTGGATCATCTCCTTCCTGAAATACTTCGCGATCATGAGTATGAGTCCGGTGAACAAAAGAATCAATACCAGATAGATTAGCGGATTCACGTAGGATTCCTCATTGTCACCGAATGCCTTCACATCCTCCTCTTCGAAGGTAGGTGCGATCAGAATGGAGAGGATCGGGACGATAATGAACACAAGGGCAATGGAGGAGATGGGTCTCTTTTCGTTGCTGAATCCGGCCATGGTCTTTGTAAAATCGGGAACCTTTTTCTTCGGTCCGGATCTCCTCTTCTTTGGGTCTTCCTTTTTGGATACCGCTTCTGTATCCGGTGTTTGCCGTTGCTCACCCAGATCCTGACCGTTCTCCTGCTGTTCCGGTTCGATGATCAGACCATTCTCACTCATACCTGAATTCTCATCTGAGACCGGAATCTCCTGATCGGTGGATGTTTCCTCACCGACCTCATATTCCTCTGAGATAGGTTCTTCGATGCCGGGACCCATAGTATTCAATCCTTCATTCCCACTCACGTGTTTCACCCAAAAAAAATATTATATTCCGTTCTTCATGAAATTTTTCATAAATTTTTCATAAATGTTTCATGAAATGTTCCATAACAATCAGTATTCCCGCCACTTGTGACTGCAGGATTTGCAGGTGTAGATCCGCGTTTCGGGTTCGTCAGATGCCCGGGTCTGTTTGAGTATCCAATATGCCTCGTTATGGTGGCAAGATGGACATTCGACCTTTGCCAGCGGAAGGGTATTGATCTCCTCTTCGATAACCACTGTTTCCTTCTTTTGACGGATCGGTGAATAGGTCACCTCTCCGTTCGGGGTTTGAGAGGTACCGCACTTTCTGCATTGAAACTCCTCTCCTTTTAAAAACATGATTGAACGACAGTTTGGGCAGAACATGATAATCCTCGGCTTTTTTCGATTGACGTTTGAAGATGTTATAAATACATTTCGCACTAGTGAATTTTTCGCATGATGTTCTGTTACGACGGGTCGAACAAATTCAAATGATTTATCTCCCGGTAAATTGGTGAAAAATAATTCGATCAAAAATCAAGACAAATATGACATCACATCTCAACGAGGTGACAGAAACATATTAATCAGAAAACAAAATCAGCTAACTTCACAATGATCAATTGATCAGGGATCCGGCTCAATCCGTTGTGCGACGGATAGGAGCGGAGAGCGAGCGTACAAAAGGCCAAGTTGAAGGTTGATTTCATTTCACGAACCAACAGATAACCACAGGAAGGATAGAATGACAAGTGCCAACATTCTCATTGTGGAGAACGAATCCGTCGTGGCCAGAAATCTTGAGGCCCGATTGAAACGTTTAGATTATTCTGTGCAGACAATCGTTTCCACGGCAGAGGAAGCCATCACGAAAACCAAGGAGTTCAGACCGGATCTGGTCCTGATGGACATCAAGCTCAATGGGAACGGTGATGGGGTGGAGGCTGCGGAGGAGATCCAGAAGAATATGGGGATCCCAGTGGTGTATGTTACAGCCCACACCGATGAGGACACCATGCAGAGGGCAAAGATCACCGAACCCTTCGGATACATTCATAAACCCGTGGACATCCGGGAACTCAGGAACACCATTGAGCTGGCTCTGTATCGTCATGAAATGGTCGGGAATCTGAGCGAGAGCGAAGCCCGTTTCCGGGACCTTCTGGGAACCCTCCCGAACATAGCGGTTCAGGGATATGACCGAAAAGGAATAATTCAGTTCTGGAATCGGGCAAGCGAGGAAATGTTCGGATACTCGAATGAGGAGGTAAAAGGCAAGAATTTCACGGACCTCATCATTCCTGAAGAAGAACGTGAAGGAGTGCGGACCAGCATCGAGGAGAAGCTCGCCACAGGGAGATCTACCACCCCCACCGAGCAGTGGTTCCAAAGGAAAGATGGATTACGCCTCTCGGCCTATACCAATTATTTGTGTATCACACATGAGAATGGGGAACCGGAAATATTCGATATTGAGGTGGACATGACCATCTTCAAGAATGCTCAGAAATCGCTCATGGAAAGGGAAAGACTGTTCAGGAGCCTCACTGAGAATGTGAGCATCGGGGTGTACCGGTATGTGCCTGGTCCTAATGGGAAGTTCATCGAAGCGAATCCTGCAGCTCTATCGTTATTCGGATATGAGAACAAGAATGAGTTTCTGGGATTGAAGGCAGATGATCTGTTCGTTCATGAGGATGAGCGGATCCGGTTTGATGAAAAACGACGAAAGGACGGTTTTGTGAAGAATGTGGAAATCACCCTTAAAAGAAAAAGTGGCGAGCATTTCATCGGTTCAGTATCTGCTGTTTCTGTGATTGATTCAGATAATAATGTACGATACTACGATGGGATCATCGAGGACATCACCGAGAGAAAAAAGGCGGAACTGGAGCAGCAGCAGTCACTCTCCCTTCTCAATGCCACACTGGAATCCACTGCTGATGGAATACTGGTTGCCGATGGAAAAGGAGATATGGTCAAATTTAACCGGCAGTTCGCAGAGCTCTGGAAGATCCCCGAAGAGATCCTCTCGAGCAGAGGGGAGAAAAAAGCCCTGGAATTTGTACTGACACAGCTCAAGGATCCGGACGGTTTCCTGAAGAAAGTAATGGAATTATATGACACTCCGGAGAAGGAAAGCTTTGATGTTCTTGAGTTCAGGGACGGCAGGATCATCGAGAGATATTCGAAGCCCCAGACCATCGAGGATAGGATAGTGGGCAGGGTGTGGAGCTTCAGGGATGTGACGGACAGGATGACCTCAAAGAAGGAGCTGGAACTTGAAAAAGTGTATTTCGAGGCCCTCTTTCACAATGCACCGGAGGCCGTTGTTCTTGCGGAGAATGACGGGAGAATCAGACGGATCAACGAGGAATTTACCAGGATATTCGGCTGGTCGAACCAGGAAGTGAAAGGTAAGTTTGTGGAGGATATCATCGCCAGGGGAGACCATCGATCCTCAGCTCGGGAGATCACCCTGAAGGCAGCAAAGGGAGAGATAGAGAGCATTGAAGCAGTCCGGTTCCATAAAGATGGCACTGAGATACCGGTGTCGATCATCGGATCCCCCATCTTCATTGGTGAGGGGCAGGTGGGTGTATACGCCATCTACCGTGATATAAGGGAATGGAATCGTGCTTCAAAGGAGCGAGAGAGCCTGAATGCCGAGCTCAGAAGCAAGAACG
The DNA here is from genome assembly GCA_964613025.1 of uncultured Thermoplasmata archaeon. Taxonomy (GTDB): domain Archaea; phylum Thermoplasmatota; class DAOVMN01; order DAOVMN01; family DAOVMN01; genus CAZTGJ01. The sequence continues at coordinate 4,079 of CAZTGJ010000034.1, forward strand.
ATGAGCTCCAGCAGGTCGTTTATGTTACCTCCCACGATCTCAGATCCCCACTTGTGAATATCAAAGGGTTCGGTCAGGAACTTGAAAAGTCCATGGGTACTCTGGTGGGTCTGCTGGGTGAGGCAACGATCCCTGAAGAGAACAAGCATATGATCAATATTCTGATGAGGGATGAGATCCCCGAGGCACTCGGATATATCAATTCAAGCATTGAGAAGATCGAATCGCTATTGAATGGATTGCTGCGCATCTCCAGACTGGGAACAGAAGTTATTGACATTCAGGAACTGGATATGAATAGCCTGGTCACAAAGGTCGCCGAGAATTTCGAGTATCGTCTCACGAATAAGGAAATTCGTTTGGACATCGGTGAGCTTCCAATGTGCATGGGAGATCAGAACAAAGTGGATCAGGTATTCTCAAATCTTCTGGACAATGCAGTGAAATATCTCGATCCAATCCGCCCCGGTGAGATCCGGATAACAGGAAAACAGGATGATGGGAGGGTACTATTCTCTGTATCGGACAATGGTATCGGTATACCTACTGAACACCAGGAAAAGATATTCCAGTTATTCCACAGGATCGATAAAATTTCCATCGAGGGAGAGGGATTGGGGCTCACAGTGGTGAGAAAGATCCTGGAAAGAAATGGTGGGAAGATCTGGGTGGAATCGGAACCTGGAGCGGGGAGTACCTTTTTCGTTTCCCTTCCCCCTTCCCCCCCGACTGCATCTTCTCCCCTTCTTTCTTCTCTCCCCATGGAATAAGGCTACAACGATCGATATAGAAATTGGCAGAGGAGGAGGGGGGAGGCATGGTGTCTCCTTTGGTGGGTGGACCACATTATAGAAGCGGGGGGGAAAACAAATAAATAGAAAAGTAATATGACAGTGATACAAATTCGTGATCGCCCTTCACGAGGAGACATCTCTGGAAAAGGGTACCGAATTTCAATATGAGGTCCATCATGAATGATGAGAGCGACATCGATGATATAGATGAATTCGGAAATTACGTAGGTTCCAGGCCTAAAAGTGAAATGAGAGGACATTCCTCGATCATCGGGAAGATCGCCATTATCATTGTTGCGTATTTCCTTGTCACCCGAATAATCGATCCCATGACGGATAATGTGAATGAGAGCGAGATCATCTACGATTTCGGCAGCTATCCTTATGACAAGGTCATGGATATTTTCCGGGAGCATCCCAAAGACTCCGACAATGATGGGCTTGCTGATACCGAGGAGTTAAAGGGATGGGACATCGAATCTGATGTGCTGACTATGATGCCGGGAGATGTCACCCGTTACAGCTTCAGCATCGATTATCCAGGGAACTATTACATCAACGTGAGCATGATCTCGGGAGAAAACACGGTCCTGGAATGGGGCTGGGATACGCTTCAGCATTCGTCGACCCTGAACGACCTGGACTGGAGGATCTCAACTTTAAACCCTGTTCCGACCTATCTGGATGCTGGGGATCACTCCCTGGAACTGTTAGTGACATCTGGAAATCTCACCATAGACTGGATCTCCTTGGCCTATCCGGAATTTGAATATGCAGATGCCCTCGACGGGGTGGACACGATCCTCACCAATGGAACGAAAACGAACATGATGACCCATGTGTTCACGGATCCGAATAATCCGGATTCGGATTTCGATGGGATGCTGGACGGCTATGAGGTCACTGCAGGGGCCAACATCGGGGGATGGCAGGATCCCAGGGTGACCAATGATCGATATGCATTTCTCCTGGCAGGGGGAAGCACCCTTCCCCAGAACAATTATCCCTCCATCAAGAACGACATCGAGTACGCCTACGAGGTCCTCCACGATTTTTACGGATATGAGGATGAGAAGATCAAGGTCCTTTCATGGGATGGAAAGGTTCAGGACAAGGACATCGTGGACAGCCCCGGAACCCTGGCTGACATTGACGATGCATTCAGGGAGCTTGAAGGTGAGCTCGGACCGAATGATTTCTTATTTGTCTACATCGTTTCTCATGGTCTTCCCGGTGTGGTGGAGGTCTACAAGACTCCCCAGGAGCACGACCTGTTCAAGTATGACTGGCTCATGGAGAACCTGACATCCATCAGGAACAGCGGGGGTGCAAAACGGATCGCGGTGGTTGTGGAGGCCTGTCACAGCGGTTCCTGCCTTTACGATGTGAAGGGGGATGGGATCATTGTCATCGGCTCCACCGAACCCGAGGATGACTCCTACACGTTTTCCAGCGGATATGCACTCTTCACCTACTATTTCTTCGAGGCTCTTGAACATCCCAATCTTGCCTTCCTTCCCAGTTATGAAAAGGTGAAGAACGTCGAACTGACCTTCGAAGAGCATACGTTCATTTCCCTGGGTGAGGCCTACACCATAGCAAAGGACAACCTCAAGATTCAGGGATTTGCTAAGGGTAGCCAGAATCCCCAGCTCGATCAGGATGGGGACAGTCTGCCGGATGACGAGGAAGAAGGATTGGCCTATCTGACCTACATCTGATGCACGTATCGTTTTTTCAAAACATTTTTGCTATTCCCTATTCAGCCATAGCCGTCCATCTCATAGCTGATGGGTGTTGAGCGGGTGATGCATTCCCTTTTTCGCTTGACAAGATCTTTTATCGTATTCCTGAGGAGCGTTGCAGGCATGGCTCCGATGTCCTCCCCCACCGGCCGCCCCCCACAGAAGAATTTGAAGGTCGGCACTCCCATCACACCATACTTGGCTGCTAACTGCTGATGGACCTGGGCATTTACCCTCCCGAAAACGGCAACACCCCTGAGTTCCTTTGCCAGATCCTTGAGGACCGGTTCCATTGCCCTGCAGTTGGGACACACCGTTGTATAGAATTCCACAACCACGAGATCCTTTGTGCCTGCGGTCATCTTGGCGAATGAGTCCATATCCAGTTCGTGAATTTCACCTTCCATTCCAATCCTCCCGGGGGCGATAGCGATTTGAATGGGCGATTACATTATTAACGTTTTGCAGGATCGATGAGTTGCTGGTTTGCTGATTGAGGAGAGGGGTGGGAAATGGAAATTGCGGGCCAGTGCGAAAGTGCGAGCAAGGGCTAACTTTACACGGACGGCAATTTTGAGGGAGGGTGGGGGGTAACGGAATGGAGAGGAGCGGAAAACTTAATACGAAGTTGCAACACAACTTTTCCATCAGCATATTCGACCATTGAGGAAGATCGAGGGAATAACCATGGCTGAAATCAAGATTATTATTGGTGTATTGTTAATTGTCGTCATCGCGGCAGGCGTATTCGGGGCATACGAGATGGAGATCGGTCCATTCGAGGAAGATGACGACGATGATGATGACAACGGGGGAAACGGACCGGTGGCGGATGAGAAACCAGTGGCGATTATTGAAGTGGATGGCAGGCATTTTGATGTGGGACAAAATATTACGTTCGATGGGAGTGAATCGTTCGACAGCGAAACCAATATTACCAGCTACCTCTGGGATTTTGATGACGGCAGTACCTCGGATAACGCAACAGTCGACCACAACATGTCCTCGGCAGGCGCATACAATGTGACCCTGACGGTTGAAGACCTTGAAGGTAATACCAATTCAACCTACATTCTTATCGGAATCACGTATCGGGAGGATCAAAACGGGAACACAAATGGAGAGACCGATAGTTTCAATTTCGACCTGGAGGATATGGCAACCAAGATCATCATCAACACAACACTCCGGAACGGAGACGCAAATGTGGGTGACAACGATGTGACGCTCCGGATATATTTTGAAGGTACAGTGGTCGACGAGCAGAATATTGTGATGAGTGGGGGAAGCGGGGAAGTCGGTGACACCTATATCAATCAGACCAATCTCTCGGCCGGCACGTGGACATGGGAGATCGAGGTGAATGACTCAGGACTGAATTGCGACCTCGACTGGGAGGTCGAGGTTGTCATCATATACGCCTAGAGACCCGCAGATTGACCGGGATTTCGGTTAATGGAGAGGACATCGCCCTGGTTTGTAACATTCGTAAACTGATTGTTCAGCGAAAAACTTAATATAAAGCTGCAACACAACTTTTTCAAACTCGAATTCGATGATTGAAAAAAAAACGAGGGTAAAACTATGGCGAACCTCAAGATTATTGTTGCACTACTGTTTATTGTCATAATCGGAGCAGCGGCTTTCGGAGCATACGAGATGGAGATCGGTCCGTTCGAGGAAGATGACGACGATGACAATGGCGGCCAGACCGATATCACTGAAAACAAACCGGTAGCGATCATCGCCAAAGACAAAACCCATGCCGACGTGGGCGAGGTCATCACCTTCAATGGATCGGATTCGTACGACGATGAGACAAATATTACGTCCTATCTATGGGACTTCGATGACGGGAATACCGAGGATAATATGACTGTGGAGCACAACTGGATTCAGCCAGGAGCCTTCAATGTGAGCCTCTCGGTCACCGATTCGGACGGTAACTTCAACAAAACCTGGATCTACATAGGCATCACATACAGGGATGCCCAGAACGACACATTGAATTCCGGGAGTGTACAGGTCGGTTTCGAGGTGAAGGAGATGGCAGCAGTCCTTTACGTCAATCAGACAGTAGAGAACAACGTAGAGGATATAGATAACAACGATATCACCCTGAGTATCATGAATGCCAATGGAACCGTGTGGACACAGGATATCCAGAACGGATGGCAGGAACAGCAGTCCATAGAATTCATGAGCGATACGAATCTCACTGTCGGGAATTGGGCGTGGGAGATCGAGCTCACCGATTCCGGATTCGTTGGTAGCATCGATTGGGGAGTAGAGATCGTCATCCTTTATGTGTAGTTCTTATTGTGCTGGTAGCTTTGCTGTCGTCCCTGGTCGATTCCATGCTGACCCGGAGAAGAGTCGATAACCTGGAGATATTGAAATGAAGAGAGTATTTGCTTTTGGAACCATTGAGCTAAAACAAGGAGATCTGACGGAAGAACCAGTTGATGCCATAGTGAATGCCGCCAATTCGAGCCTTATGGGGGGAGGGGGGGTGGATGGAGCAATACACCGCAGAGGGGGTCCGACCATCGTGAAGGAATGCAAGGTGATCGTGAAAGAAAAGGGCAGTCTCCCTCCGGGAAACGCAGTGATAACACATGGTGGAAACCTCCCGGCAACGTACGTGATCCATACGGTGGGGCCGATCTGGAGAGGGGGGAAGGGGGGGGAAGCGGAAACCCTGAGAAATGCTTACAATAACTCCCTGGAGCTCGCCGAAACAATGGGTCTGACGTCAGTCGCATTTCCCTCGATAAGTACCGGAGCATACGGATATCCAGTAGAGGAGGCGGTAAATGTAGCCCTTCAAGCTGCAAAGGATTTTCTTATGACCTCTAAAAAGCACGGATCGGTAGAGCGGGTGATCTTTGTGCTGTTCGACAATAGTACCCTCTCAGTCTATGAGAGAACACTTTCCGAGTTGTGAACGGGAGAATAAATCACAAAACTTTAAAATCAATTCAATATCGTGGACTCCATATGGTCGAGATCATCGACGGAATGGCTTTTACCCGAAGATTTGTTTCGTTCATTGTTGCGAAACCGGTATTCACCGTATTCTTCGTCACCCTGGTCACTGTGGTTCCTCTCCTCATTCCCGCAATGCACTTCCAGGACAACATGACTGCCGATGTGGAGGCATACCTCCCCGAGGGTGATCCGGCCACAGAGATCCTCAAAGAGGTACGGTTGGAATGGAGCACCGATGTGGTCATCATCTACGTGGAGACCCCGAACAAGTACGATGTAAATAGGAAGGTGAACATCACCGACAGAAGGGTTCTTCTGGAGATGTCAATGCTTGAAGGGGATGATGATTTCGGACAGGCAACCGGTGCTCTTGACTGGGACAAGAATGACAGGGGAAGGAACGATGATGTGGTATTCGTTCTGAGTATAGCCATGGTGATCAAGGAGCTGAACTCAACCTATCCGCGTTTTGTGGAGGCCCTGGAAAAGCAATCCATGAGCATTGAGCAGAATGATGACGTGGTCCACAATCAGGGGAGATATGCCATTCCAACCCAGAATCGGATCGATGCCATTGTGAATCAAACCTCGAATTCCCTGAAGAAGTTCGTCGTGGATACCAACGATGATGGCACCTGGGATACCGCTGCGATCATTTTTGCCATCACCCATTCTGTGGATCAGAAGCTCTTTATGGAACGGGTTGATTCCAGCATCAAACTCATGAAGATGAGCCATTCCTCTCCGAGCACCACCTTGACCCAGACGGGTCTTGTTGTGGTGCTCAACGATGTTACCGACCAGATCTACAACGATCTTCTCAGGATCATTCCCGTAGCGGTCTTGTTCGTGGTTGGAGTGCTGGTGGCCTTTCATCGTGATTTCAAGATCGTTCTCGTTGCCGGCCTTCCAGTTGTCCTCTCCCTCATCTGGACCTTTGGCCTTCTGAAGCTTTCCGGGGTGACACTGACACCAATGGTGGTGGCTGCCGCTCCGATTCTCATCGGTTTGAGTGTGGACGATGCCCTTCACGTCACCAACCGTATTTTCGAGTTCCGTAAAGAGTACGATGTTGCAGACAGCATCATCTGGACCTACCGTACAACAGGAAGAGCCATTGCCCTGACCACCATTACCACAATTATCGGATTCACCACCCTGGTGATCTCGGACATCATCCCCATGCGGATCGTGGGTGTCACCCTCTTCATTGGTATGATCGCGGCATTCGTCCTCACAGTAGTCCTGGTTCCTCCAATGGCCATCGCAACGAAATATTTCAAAAAGGAGATGAACATGTGGAAATCCGTTGGTGATTTCCCGGTGAAGCGGAGGTTCTACATCATCGTGGTGACCCTCATCGTTGCCATGATATCGCTGTATAACCTCAGTGCTATGTCCACGGATATCAGGGGGGATGAAGCCGCACCCGGGAATATCGATTCCCTGAACAAGATCAAGGAATACACCGTGGAGTTCCAGGCAGGCCAGACCGGGATCATTATCGTCAGAGGGAATCCCACGCTTAATGAACCAGTAAAGAACATTGATCTTCTGGATGCGGTGAATGCCACGGAGATCGACGTTGCAAAGGTAGAGAACACAACGGCCATGTCCGTCGTGGATTTCCTGAAATCCATGAAGTTCAATACCACGTATCTGCCGGAGCCCTTCAAATCTGTTCTGGAGATCGGCGGGCAGAGCTACGAGGTATCGGCATGGGAGATCATCCATGTGGAAGGTGGTCCCCTGATCACGGATGAACACCGCCGTACCATCATTGAGATCTTTTATGACACCTTGAGCAACGAGACCCGAAGTATGCTCATCAATGATGATTATTCCAAAACCCTCATCTACACGGAAATGCCCTATGTGAATATCCAGAAAACAAAGCGGATCGTGGATGAGGTGAACGAAGCCATCGACAAAAACGAACACGAGATGATAATAATAGGGGGGAGTATCTCCCATCTCACCGGAGGTGCTCCGGTTTCCATTGCAATCAATGACGGCATTCTCGGGACCCAGTTCAAAACCATCCTCCTCTCGGGTATCTTGGTATTCATTACCCTTATCATTGCCTTTGCGCTACCCAGATTTACTCCGGCAAGTATGTTCAAGAGCCTCAAGATAGCTACCATTGCGATGATCCCCCTCATCATGGTGGTCCTACTCCAGCCGCTCCTGATGATGGGCGCCGCCTCTCATACCAATATCTTTACAGCCATGTTAGGAACGATCATCATAGGGATGGGTGTCGACTATTCCGTTCACATGTCCGAAAGGATTCACCAGGAGGGTACGAACTTCGAAGGTATCGCCCGCGCCACCCGGGGAACGGGTCAGAGCATGGTGGAAGCTTCCGCGACCACAATCATGGGGGTGGCTGCCGGAATTGCAGTGACCCTGCATTCGTTTGCGGGACTGAGGAATTTCTTTGTGATCATCTCGGTGCTCCTCTTCTACGCCCTGCTCGCAGGACTCCTGGTCCTTCCCGCTATCTACGCGGTCATCTCCGGGTATCATAAGTACGGCGGATTGAATGCCAGGGCTTTCGGTGTTCCCTCATTCGTGAAACATGAGGAGCAGCTCTCATTCTCGGAAAAACCTTCAGTACCGGACGCTCGAACAGATGGGAAACTGAAAAAACCGAAGAAGATCGGGATCTCTCTCCTGCATAAAAAGGAACCCGTGAAGGCGCAGGAAGTGGTTGAAGAGGAACCCATTGCCGATGCGGAGAGCATCGACTGGGATGAAGCAGAGATTCTGGATGACGAATAGTGGCTTTTCTAAATGATTATCCTGTATACGTTTTCCCTTGCGCTCATAAAAGTGAAAATAAGTAAAAGTGGTGTACCCTTGTTATCGTTGGCCGTCCAGCGGATCGGCCTGACAACACGCCATATATATAAAATAATCAATCTCAATTATTCTTATCAATTATTCTTATCGATTATCTCGATTAATTATCTCTATCAATTATTCTTATCAATTATCTCGATCAATTATTCTTATCAATTATCCTTATCACTATTCTTATCATTATCTTATCGTTATTCCTATCAATTATCTTTATTGGGCTTACTGAGGTCACTCGCTCTGACAATAGCTCCAACCGGGCAGACCTGGGCACACACACCGCATCCGTTGCAGAGGCTCTCGTTGATCCTTACGGCATCAGCCGCCTTGTCAAAGAATATCGGAGGACAGGCAAGCTCGTTGATGCAGGTCATGCAATGGGTACATTTCTCCGGATCGATCTGATAGGGTTTGATAGGGATACCCTTTCTGCGTTTCTGCTTGTTAAGCAGGAGTGCACATACGCGTTTTGCCACGATCACCGCAACACCCGGATGATCCAGAGCGTTCGTGTAGGTCTCCTGCAGCTTGACAAGCTGGAATGGATCCACGATCTCCACCCACTCTACACCAAGACCTTTCACGACATCCTCCACCAACAGGTAGGGAGCCGGATCGCCAAGACCGTCAACAGGAATTCCCGGATGGGGCTGCTGACCGGTCATAGCCGTGGTCCTGTTGTCGAGAATTACGAATACGCAGTCGTGCTTATTGTGGACTGCATTCACGATTGCTCCCATACCGGAGTGGAAGAAAGTGGAATCTCCGATGAAAGCGATGACCTGCTGATCGGTGGCCCGGGATATTCCTCCGGCCATTCCGAAACCTCCACCCATGCACATCAGGGCATCGGCGGTATTGAAGGGATCCTGGACCCCAAGAGCATAGCAGCCGATATCATTGGGATATACAGCGTCCTCGTCGGCAATCTGTTTCACTGCATAGTAGGAGGCTCGATGGGGACAGCCGGGACAGAGTACCGGTGGTCTGGAAGGAATGGGGAGTATGGTCTCCGAGTGATTGTGGGGTACATGCTCCACACCGGCAACCTTCGCGACCTGCTCATATACCAGGTTCGGGCTGTATTCACCCAGGCGTGAAAAGTGTCCAGATGCTTTCCCGTACACGGGAATGAGACGACCGGTATCGAAGCACCGTGCTCTGATATACTCCTCCAGGTAGGGTTCCAGTTCCTCGATCACCAGGATCACATCAACATTCTCGATGAATCTCCCGATCATATCCCCGGGTAGCGGGTTTGTCATACCCAACTTGAGAAGTGATATGCTGTCACTGAGACCTAGATCTTCAATGGCCTCTCTTGCATAAGCAATTGAGATTCCTGAAGCCACGATTCCTATCCTTCCTCTACCAATGACCTCGTTGAAGGGTGAGCTTTCCGAGATGACCTTAGCCTTCTTCTCCTGCTCTAGAAGAGCCACATGGCGCTCCCGTGCCACCTGGGGTACTACAGCATACCGGAAGGGGTCCTTTTCATAATATCCCTTTCCCCGCCTCTCGGTTCTGGCTTTCGTTGTAATAGGACCGGTGGCATGATTAATGCGGGTGGTGGTTCTCAGGAGAATAGGGAGTTCAAGCTCCTCAGACAGATCGAAAGCATAAACGGTCATGTCCCTGGCCTCCTGTGGTGACGAGGGCTCCAGCATGGGGCAGCCGGAGATCTTGGCATAATATCTGTTATCCTGTTCATTCTGGGACGAGTGACAAGCCGGGTCGTCTGCGCAGACCACCACCAGACCGCCGCGAACACCGGTGTATACAAGTGTCATGAATCCGTCGGAGGCAACATTCAGACCCACATGCTTCATACTGCACATGGCCCGAAGTCCGCAGTGGGCCGCACCTGCCGCCACCTCGAGGGATACCTTCTCGTTGATGGAATATTCGAAATACATGCCATCAGCCTTGGCGATCTTGTGGAAGGTGTCCCCTATCTCTGAAGCCGGAGTTCCCGGATAGGTGGTTGCTATATCCACACCTGCCTCCAGTGCACCCCGTACGATGGCTTCGTTTCCAATAAGTAAGAGATTTTCTCCCACTGTGTCAGTAGTGATTTTCTGCATGAGACTCCTTCCGTGTAATTAAAAGTATGATGGTGCTCCCGCCGGGATTTGAACCCGAGTATTCGGCTCGAGAGGCCGAAATGATTGGCCGGACTACACTACGGGAGCAATAGGTCTCCGGTTAATACCATCCGTCCTGAATTTCATTAATTATGTTTTCGCCGGGAGAGACGATAATACGGATTGTCAATGGAGAACACGGCTTACGGGTGTTGCGGATTTGCGCCGATTGACGACGGGGGAATAACTCCTGATGGCTATGTCTATCCGTGTTCCCATATCTGGCCCCTTGGCACGGATAATGTTCGTGAGCAGTCATTTAGCTGGATCTGGCGGAACTCGAAGCTCTTCAACTTCTTCCGAAGTCTTCAAAAAGAAGACATCAATGATTTTTGCCAGAGCTGCCAGTATTTCGCAAAGTGCAGTGGAGGGTGCAGGGCAATGAATATCCTGGACTGGAATATATTCTCGACTGACCGGCATTGTTGGCTTGCTGAGGGTTCGTCCAAGTAAGCTTTGGAAGTATAAGGCTCCCTTCATGTTCGCCCCCCACCCACCCCCGCCTCCCCTTGTTTAAGTATAGTTCGTTTTGTATTGGTTGAGATATTATCGTTTTTCATATATTTAGCACTATCAATTTTCATTTCTCAATCGTCAGTTCGTGCCAGTATCCATGTCCATGATTCCATCGCTGAGGGCTTCCGCCAAAAGATTAAAGTATTTTCATTAATAGCAAGCTATATTCAAATAGTGAACCTCGCCGAGAATTCTTGGCGCACAGAAAGGATGAATCTGGAGGAATTGAAATGGTCAGCCAAAAATTCATAGAGAACCTGGACAAGAAGATCCGTGAGGAATTGAAGGGTCAGCTGAATGGGAAACCGTATATCGTCCCCTACGGGTCAGGGGAGGATCAGTGGAAGGGGTTCGGCGAGGATCTGAAAACCTCGATCATACCCTTCAGAAAAACAACATACGAGGCAAACGAGTATCTCTATGCAAGAATAAATCTCAAAGATGATTATTTATCCTTTATCGATTTTATCACACCCGTGATAAATGTCAAGGGAAAAAGCATCCAGGGTGTTGCCACGTTCCTGACCTACATAGATGCAGCGATCCCCGAGACCTACGTGCTCCGAATGGTTGGCCTCAAACACAAACTTCTTCCCCATGAATGGGTGGTCAACCAAGAGTATAAACCAAAGGAGATCATCAAGAATGACTGGATCGACTCCGATGCAGTAAATGAAATAAATAGCGATAAGGATCTTCAGCTCTATATTCGTGGGAATGACAGCAAGAAGATCGATGCACCGGGGTTCAGCAATAAGCAGTATAAAATCAAAATGGATTACCTGAACTACCCTCCGGGAATGTTCACAGTGGTACCGTACAAGGGATATTCATTCATCATCGCAAAGGATGTCGGGGACTGGTTTGCCAAGGTTGATTCACCCTCATATTCGTTTTCAAAAAGGCTCAAGGCACTGTCCACCGTTGCATCCTATGTTTACAGCCCAACTTTGACAGTAAAGATTAATTGCGCTCTTGGTTCTCCCATATTTTATGGC
>CAZTGJ010000035.1:0-16029 GCA_964613025.1 uncultured Thermoplasmata archaeon
GGTCTTGTCATGTTGGGTGTTGCTTCATACCTTCTTTTCTGGCTTATGAACGATTATGAGAAATGGAAGGGGGAGCATTTAGATCCATCTGAAAGAACGGGTACAAATTGAATGAAAAAATGAATACAAAAACAATTGACTGAAATTCGGGGGGATGGGTGGGTAGGTGGGTGGCGGGTGATGGAGGTGAGTGAGTACGTGATACAATGCGTGGAGCTTTCAGCATCAAACTTCACCTCCAGAACAATCCTCGTTCATCTGCTGCATCCTTGTCATAAGCGTTTCTCCGTCCTCCGCGAAAATCCGTAACCATGCGCATGTTAGGAATCCTTAATCGTGAACTTAAACGTGAGGTGAATCGTGAAGTTACATCAACACGTAATCGTGAACCTAATCGTGAACTTAATCGTGAACATAGTTTAAACCAATTCGTAGTGTGTACTTCTCCCTTTACCTAATTTTATAATTACGTCCATAGTGGTTAATTTATCGATCTCGTTTAATGCAGCTCTATTTGATATGGCAAACATTTCCCGTATTTCCCTGTTTGTTATTTTCCCCTTTTCAATCATCCTCTGCACGATCTTTATTTGCCGTTCATTCAGAGCGATTTGCCCTTTATCTTTGAGCACCTTCACATCCTTGCTCAATCCGATTACTTTGTTTTTCACTGCTTCGATACTGATTGCAACACCCTCAACGAAATATTCCAGCCATTGGGTGAGATCTCTGGTAGTTGGATCAACAGTTTTCAGGGCTTCGTAGTAACTCCTCCTGTCGTGGTCATAGTAGTCATCCAGTGCAAAGAATCTCTTGATATCGAATCCCCTCTTCACCAATGTCAGAGCGGCAAGTATTCGCGCAGTCCTTCCGTTACCATCCACAAAGGGATGAATTCTCACGAATTCGTAATGAATAATCCCTGCCTCAATAACCGGGTCTATCTCGTTAACACTTTCTGAATTATACCAGTCTAACATTGCATCGACAAGACTGGGGACGGCGGGGGTGGGAGGGGGAGTGAAGATGATCTCTCCGGTGAATTGATTGCCTACTACAACCTGCCGACTTCTGAACACGCCTACATCTTTTGGATTCTCAAGGGTGTCTTTGGATATAAGTTCATGTATCAGCAAGATATCGTTGGAATCGATCACTGCTTTCGTTGCATAATCCGAGAGTGCATCCAGCGCATTTAGATAATTCAAGACTTCCTGTTTGTCCTTCCTTCGTACCATAATTTCCCTGCCTTCTGCCAGAGCTGTTACCTCTTCCAAGGACAAGGGATTCCCTTCGATGGCCGTAGATGCGTGAGCATTCCTGAGTTTTGCATTCCGTCGCAGTGTGACCTCCCATTTCGGGATGAGAGGCGCATTGAGAATAACAGCCCGGGCTTCTGCAATGGCAGTGAGATATCTGATTATACGGTGCGTATATCGAAAATGGGGTTCGAACATCACACATTGCCTCCATTGTATTCCCTGATTTCCTCCAGATAGTATTCGATTTCTTTATCCACCCTTTCCCATTGATTCCGCTTCCTTCCCGCTCCCTCCTGCTCCAATTCAGGAAGTCCGGTAGATTGCATATTCCGCATCATTTCCAACTCCATAGATCTGCATTCAACTGATGTCTTTTTGAAGTTCTTTTCATTCATCATCAAACCCCACCTTCAGAATAATCTGCGTTCATCCGCCGCATCCGTATCATCAGCGTGCTTTGTCTTCCGCGCAAATCCGTCACCATCTGCTCGAAATCTTGAATCATGGTAACCATAAATCACTCCAGCTTCAGCCTCGGATGCCCCTCTGCCGGAACGATCCCGAAATAATCCTCGGCTCCTTCCGATACAATCTTGTCCACCATAGCCACATAAGGGAATGCCAGTTGAGCGTTCTCGATCGGACCATAGAGCACAAAACTTCCCCCGTACAGCGTCACCAGGCCGTTGGAGGCGATATCACAGAGCCGGTACACATCATGAGCGATCTTTTTTTCAGAGTCATCCTCGAACCCGTTTCCGTGCAATCCATTCTTCCTGTATTTCTTGAGCCAGCTCCAGGATTCCACGGTGTTGTGGAATGAGCATCCCACCGGCATGCCCCACTTGTTCTTCATCACCGGAACAGCGCGAATGGTCTCGGCTGCATTGTGTCCAAAGGGTACGGCTCCGGTATCCAGAAGTTTCCCCTCGATCCCTGCCTCATCGGCATAGTCCATGATCCCCTTCTCAATCATCCCTGCACCGGTTTCCAGAATGTCCACCCGTCCGTCTGCTGAGAAATCCTTGGGATTGTACCCCAACAGAATTGCTCCGGCAGGGGTATTCTTCTTCAGGAGTTCGAACTCCTCTGGAATGAGCCCGAGGTTCACGGAGTTGTATATTGTCCTCTCGAGAAGGCCGGCATCGGCGAGATAACGGAGTGTGCTCATCCGGATCCCGGCCTCAGGGATGTCCACGGCAAAGGGCCTGCGATCCGATATATGATCCATTACGAATTCTATATTCCTGCGGATATCCTCCTCCCTATCGATAAAAATATCCACCACCGGAGGATTCCCGGTAAGGTCACCCATCTCCTCGTTTACTGCCAGAAGTTTTTCTGCCCGTTCCTGCCGCGTGCTTCCGAATTCCCTGAATTGCTTTCCATAGAATATCGTGCCGAAGAGCACGGTGGGATGTTGACCTGGCTGGCCCCCGAATGGAACCCCGTGAATATCAAATACTTTTTGTTCCGTACTGAAACTGAACATTGCTGCCCCTCCAAGGGAGATGGATAGGGTACAATGCCGGAATCTTTTATTTAAAAGGTTTGCTCGGTGTCAATATTCGAATCCCCTGCTTTTTATTTCCCTTTCTCCACCTGCTAATTCTCCTTCCTCTTCTCTCTCACCTGTTCCCTCTCTTCCCATACCTTCCTTGATTCCTTCCTTTTCATTACCTTCCCCTCTCATTTCCCTTTCCATACCTTCATCTGGTATTGCTCTCCGTTGGATACGTTCCCCTGTCACTCCCCCTCCCATACCTTCTGTTATTGCTTCTACTTCAATATGTTCCCCTGTCACTGCTCCTCCCATACCTTCTGTTATTGCTTCCACTTCGATGTGTTCCCCTATCTTTTCTTCTCCAATACCTTCCGTTATTGCTCCCACTTCGATATATTCCCCTATCTTTTTTTCTCCAATACCTTCCGTTATTTCCTCTTTATTAAAATCTTCCTCAATCATATTACTTCCAATATCTTCTTCTACCATTACACGTCCAATATCTTCTTCCATTATTTCCCGATCCCCACTACCTTTTCCTTCCGGTTTACCTGCCTCTCCCCCTACACCATTTCCTTCCAAGGTATCTCCTTCATATTTTCTCCTATTTTCTTCATTACCTCTAACCGGGTATTCTTCATACGGCCAATCATTTTTCTCGAAGTCCATGGTATGTGTCAATCCGATGGGTGGAATGGTGAACCCATTGTTTGGTTTGAAGGATTCGTCATCATTTCTTAATCCCTCCATGTTCCCGCGGAGTTCCTCCTCCTTAAGCTCCACCATAAGATCCTCGACACTCATTCCCACTATCTTCTCGAATGCCCGTATCTTCGGAGGATATGATTTTATGATCTGCTTCTCCCTCGGTGTGAGCCACTGCTTGGGTTTGGTGACCACAGATTTGAGCTCCTGTTTTTTATTGGCAATGAAGGGGGTGTCCGGGAAGCCCATGACATTTCGTCTCCCATAGGATTCCATGATGCTTATCTGCTTGTAGAGCCATTCCACGATCTCCCGGTACTGGGGGTCGAATTCATATCCATCGTAATCGGCAAGCATTTTCCTCTTTCTCTCCAGTTCGTTCTTATCCCAATGTGGTTTGGCAAGCAGATCATAGGGGTCTATGCCGGATACGCCTCTGCTTTCCATGGGGTCATACGTTTCAGTCAATCCCGGAATGTTCACAAATGTTCTCCCTCGTTCCACGATCCTGGGGTTTCTCCGGGAATCAACAAAATCATATCCCCTTCCCCCACCTGCTTCCCCTCCTCCATCTCCCACTTGGATTCCCCGCACTCGCCCCAGTTCATCTGTGTATTCCTGAAGTTGCATCTGGAGTTCTGCCATCTCTTTCTCCAGACTCCATCTCATTGTGTCGAGATCCTCTACGTTCCCTATTCCGTAATCACCAATCTGATCCTCTGTATCATAGACCCTGAAGAACTTTCCGTTTTTGTCCACCATTGCGGTTTCCTGGCAGAATGGACATCCAATGAGACCGGGTTTGTATACGCGTAATTTTGCACCGCAGCCCACACAGCGATCGATCACAGGAAACTCTACTTTCACAACCGGGGAACTGACAAGACGTGCCGTTGGGGGAGGGGGGGGAGAGGAGGCCTGGCCATCCGGAGGTTGCTGGGCTTTCTTATCTGAGGGGGGCATCTTAACTTGAGGGCCGCTACCACCACTACCACTACCACTACCACCGGTTTTACCAGCACCATCGCCACCGTGAGTGCCACTACTTCCACCACTACTACCTTTGTCACCACTACTGGTTTTACTAGGACCACTTCCACCACCACTCCTGCCACTGCCCTGGCTGCTACTCCTGTCACCGCTACCGCCGGGACCTCGTTTCTGGAGAGGGGAACCAGCAATTTTCTTTCCATGACCACCATTTGTTTCGGATGATCTGCTTACGATGATAGCCACCCCGAGTATGGTTGCGATGGCAAGGGCGAGTCCGATGATAACAAGCTCCCATCCGGTCCGGATCCTCTCTTCGGTGGTGTCTTTTTTCACGGTCGTAACCTGGGTGGATAAACGGTCATTCCGGGAATTGCTGTCATCCGGATGGTCAGCCGTAGCTTTTACCAGGAAATCCCTGACGTCATCCGGAACTTCCCATATGAACTCCATATCGATGTCATCACCGATATCGATATCCTCGGTGAGTGAGGGATTTATGTTATTCGTGCCCTTTCCTTTGAGAGTGACTCCGCCGATTTTGATGTATATGATGGCGTCTCCCCGTTCTGCAATAGCTGTTCCTTCATTTGCGATCGTAACTATTACCGTCGTAGTGGAATCTGCCTCGGTATCGTCAAAATCCACATTGAGTATCGTTAGATCAGGTCTCATGTCGATCGCAGTTTGAAAGATGTCGCTGATATAGGCAGTATTGTCATTCTCCCGGCTTTCGAGAACAAGTCCTTCCCTGCTGAATTGGTTATCGATCATCGTCTTCCCATCTCCGGATCTGATGGGCTTGTCGGCGTAGACATAGATGTCATTCTCGCCTGGGGGTAACTCATCCCATTCCGTGGTTACAAAAATGAATTGGTTCGGAGGAATATTATTAACTATTTCAAATGAGATGTAATTTCCTGGTAATTCATTAGGTGACTCTCTCTTCCCATTATAGAAGAACACATAGAATTCATCGGTCTTTGCACTGCCGTCATTGGTGATTTTGACCGTAATACTGACAGTATCGTCTTCCTCGATGTTATTATCGGGGTCAATAAAGAACGTAGCGGGATCGCTGTTGACATTGATGTTCGGGAGAATGGTCGTGAGATTGAAAAAGAGATAGTCGATCTGCGATTGATCATTGTTCGAGACCGCTGATATGGCGATCTCATCAAAGATGCCCTCCTCCTCATCCTTTGCCACTGTGACAAAGAGGATTATTTCCATAAAATCACCTTTGTCAATGAATAATTCGCTATTATCAGGAAGATCGGTTGGAACGGTGATCGTATCCACCCTTGATCCTGTCTTGTCTTCGAATTCCATATCCCAGTCTTTGTACTCCCCCGAGCCCAGATTTGATTCTACTTCAACAGTGTAGGTGTCCTCCTGGTTCCCGGTATTGATTAATTTGAATTTATATTCGATCTCCGACTCTTCCGAAGGATTAATGCGATGATCGATGATCTCTATCTGTTCGAGACTCACATCATAATCTGCTTTAATCAGATTCATTCGAATTGTACTAAAAGTATAGATGGCAGTATCACTCCGGGACCTGGCACGAACATCCAGATCGTATTCACCGGGATCGGTATTCTTATCAATGATCAATGTAAGAGTTTCCTGTTTCTGCACAAGGGATTCAAGGTTGATGATCTTAATGGTCTGTGTCCCGAATTTCACAATCCAATCCTTTTTTTCCCCATAGAACTCGT
Organism: uncultured Thermoplasmata archaeon; assembly: GCA_964613025.1. Taxonomy (GTDB): domain Archaea; phylum Thermoplasmatota; class DAOVMN01; order DAOVMN01; family DAOVMN01; genus CAZTGJ01. Next base: position 6,186 of record CAZTGJ010000035.1, read on the forward strand.
CATTGGGAACCCAGATGTCGAAATCATCAAATGCATTACCCATATTCCGAATATTCAGAGTGAAGGTCATTTCCGTTGGGTCATTCTCTCTGAGAGTGATATTCTTTTCGGGAATCTCTGACCAGATGCTCACCGCATATTTGGCTTCCACTTCAAGTTCAAATATCCGTTCCGCACTCTCATCACTATCATTCGTCGATTCAGCTTTGATCTTGAAGCCGAACAATCCTTTCTCAGCATCATCATTCTCAGGCGAATAGTCGGGGATATTTACCACTATATCAAGATATTTTGTCATGCCTACGGTTAAGGTTATCTTGTTGCCCGGATCGGTACCAAGTATGGACACCCAGTCTTTTGCATTATCTAATACACCCGGGTGAAGCATACTGAGATGATAGGTTTCATTTACATTCCCCGAGTTCCTGATCTCTAATTGATAATGGACCTGATCCCCGGGTTCTCCTTCGTTATCATAATCATCTGCCTCCACTTCCACACCATAGACAGAATTGACCGTGAGGTTGATGGTTATTGATCTCGCGAATTTCGTTTCGCTTCCTCCTTCGTCCTCGTACAATCCATTGACTTCGAACTGATAGAGACCTGCCGGAGCTTTTGTGAAGTCACTGGGAAGGGAAATTTCGAGAGAGAAGGTACCCGATGAATATGCATTGATATCTTTGGTATTACCGCCAACCCAGTTGGGATTACCCCATCCCTGAGGCATCGAGGGTAATTCCATCTTGAACTCGTGATTGGCATTTCCAGTATTCCTCACACCTATATCAATGCGAACGTCTCGACCCGGCTCCGAACTTCTATTCGTGGCATATGCGAATTCCCCTCCGTACTTCTCTTCAATTCCCACCCGTATGAAATCCTGAGCGGTTTCGAATGTCATCTCTGATTCAGCATGGAAGAAGAGTTCATGTGTTCCGATATTCGCCCCTTGCGGGACTTCAAGGAAAAGGGTAACTTTTTCAGAGGTCAAAGGTTCGATATTCACACTGCTCACGTTAAAATCGTACCAATTGGTGTTTGTCCCAACTCCATCCTCACCGTCCTTGATCAGTGAATACCTCTCGGGTCCGTTCCCAAGATTGGCTAGTATCACATTGATCATCCATACTTCTTCGATCTCCACGACAATTGACCAGGGATTCACAGACGTTATCTCAGCATACCGGAATTCCCTGATGTCCACCTTTCCGGTAAAGGATTCGGTCGTCTCATCCGGCACTTCCACTCCTGATGCCCGAGCTCCTTCCGAATAGATCACCAAGGTGAATTCTTTCAGGTTCCCGTCAGCAATTGCACGTGGATCGATCTCAAGGGAGTAGACCCTCACTGAGAAATCCATCCGATAGCTTTCCCCGGGTTCAAGAAGCGATCCTGGTGAGAGGGTGACCCAGGTGCGATATATATTAGTAGAGGCATCATCGAAAAACTCGACATTCATGGTATCCAGTACATTACCCTCGTTTGTCACTGTCACGCTGAAATTAGCCACTCCGGAATCATTGCGCGAAGGGATCACGGTCAGTATCTGTTCGTATGAGTTCAAGAAGGGTTTATAGCGAACATTCACCTCTGCGGTTATCAGGGTGATGATCTTTTGGGTATTGTTGTTGAAGTGGATCCAGATCTCGATGTCCACAGGGTCGGGAAGGGCAAACTGGGTAACGTATACTCCTATGCGGATACTTCTTCGCTGATCATTTTCCAGCCAGAAATTCGTGATATTAGCAGTTACGTTCCACCCGTCGGGAATATTGCGGATTCCAAGGATCTCATCCGGGATCTCCACGAATATCTCATCATTCCCGGTTCCTGAATTATGGATCTCTATGGTGTAATTCGTTACGACTGCCGGTTCTACCTTGTTATCCGGAGGCGCTGTGATCAACTGCGTTGAAATATCATAGATCTGGTTCACCGTAAGAACGAATGTCAGGTCTTTGAAAAGGTGGGTATTGTCCTTTGAGAACACCGTGATGTTCATGAACCGCTCCCCTGGAGAAGAATTGTCCTCCACCAGCACGATCACGCTCAGGAGCACTGAATTGCCTGGATTCACCACCCCTACATCGTTCCCTCCTGGAAATAGTATCGTCAGATCATCTGCGGTATCAAGGACCCTGATCCCAAGATCATAGCCCACCGACGCATTGTTCTCGATACGCACTCCGAAGTTCACGAACTCATTTGGATCACCAGAGCCAGTTGAATCGGATGTCTCATAGGTGAGATTCTCATAGAAATCCCGTTCCTGGTCGTTCAGCCAGGGATCGAAAAGGATGTCATCGGATATCCTGTCTCCCGTACCATTCGCATTAGCAGCAGGATGGTGCGGTCCGGAAAGCTGACCCCACCAGTTCATTCGTGCATCAGCGATGTACCCATTGTTCGAGGATGCATCCATTCCAAACAGGGAGTTGTCAACTATCTCGTTGAAATTTGCGGTGTTGTTCATAGAGATTCCCGAGAGTATCACTCCCTTTCCGTTTTGGGACAGCATGTTGTGCATGAGATCATTGCCTGACGAGAGGTGCAGGTAAACTCCGGACTCCGTATTTCCGGCGATCGTGGAATAATGGATCAGATTATCATCCGAATCCCTGATCTGGATCCCATCTTCTTCATTATCAGCCAGTGTTGAGTTCTCCACTTCATTGGAATGGGCATCTGAAAGGAAAATTCCTATCGTGTTGTTGGTACAGACATTCCGTGACATCACCCCATCATCCGAATCGAAGAGATAGATCCCATAATAATCGTTGGTATCACATATGTTGTCGGCAATGGTGTTTCCATGGGACCGTGACAAATGGATACCTATTTCGTTTCCCGTACATCGATTGTTTGTAAGCGTATTCGAGGATCCATCCAAGATATCTATGCCATCGGTATTCTGGAGAACAAGGCATTCATCCACAATCACGTGATCCGACTCGATACCAATTCCAATATCCCCATTCATGATCACAAGAGAACGCACATTGACCCAATCCGAGGTGATCCTCAGTACGGTTCCGTTACCGTCCCCGGTGATGATGCTGAGATCCGAGGAGTTCCCAGTTATATTGAGAGGCTTGTCAACAAGAACCTCGCCATCGTATGTTCCCGGCATGATCAGAATGTCGTCTCCGGCAGAAGCGTTTTCGACTGCATACTGAATAGTTACATAATCTCCGGTTCCTTCATCATCCACGGTGATGGTATCCCCGGTTACAGCATCTGAAAACGCAAGCAGAGTAATTCCCAAAAAAAGCGCAAGGATCGCAGTAATCGCAGTAATTGCAAGGATCAGACCTATCATCTGCTTTCCTTGGATCACATGGATTCCACTGGGCATTTTTCCAAATCTGGACACGCTCTCTATCATGTTATACACCTTACCATTCATAGTTCATGGTGAAAAGGCTAGTATAAGTAATGATTGGAAAAGCGCTTAGACGTAAATCGTCTGGACACGTGACAGTTAAGGACGAGGTATGGAATCGAAGCGGTACTGCAATCTATGCTTCGATCGGTGATTCCCTTTTTGGGAATATGGTATTGATTACCACGTGAAAATGCAGAATCGATTACCAATCCTCGTGTATGGGGTTCCCTGCAGCGAGAGAATAATACCGTCTGTTACCACTTTTACGGCAGGAAATCAATCCCCGTTCCTGCAGTCTGGAGAGGCTGTAGTGAATGGTCGATCGTTTAAGGGGAAGGGCTGACCTGATCTCCCCACTGGTGGCCGTTTCGTTGTTCTGGAGATAGGTAAGGATCTGATTCTGGATACCGGAAGGTTGTAGACTTGCTGATCCGTGATATGGATCCAGTGGTGATCCCCTTGGGAAGAACAATCTTCTCCCGAGTTCCTTTCGTGAATTGATGAGCCCTTCTCTTTCCAGAACCCTGAGGTGATGTACCATGGAACTTGATCCGAGCTGAAGATCACTTCGAAGCTGGACATAATTCGAACCGGGATTCTCCGTGAGGTATGTGTAAATCTCACTCCGTGTATCATGGGAAAGGATCTCTCCTTTGTTTAATTTTGTATACAGGGGAGCGGTGAGGGTGGTCATGAGGGCATACCGCCGATCACCAGTGAAAAGAATGATGGAAAATAAAACGAGGATACTGCCAAGGAGCATACTGGCGGGGGGAATGGGGGAGGAGGAGGAACCCATGAAAGTCCCGATGTCCGCCCTCATGAGGGTGATATTGTATTCCAAATAGTTCTCTACGTAGATCTCGGCTTCGTGGGGTTCGTATCCATCACTGGTCACCACTATTGCTCGTGATTCATTGCCAATATGAAGGTTGGAAATGGAGTAATAGCCATATCCATTGGTGTAGGTCATGCGATGCCCGCTCGGAGATTCAACAAGCACCTTGGCACCGCGGATCGGCTCCAGCTGTATTGTGAGCACATACCCTGCAATTCTGTCCCGATAGGTTGCATGGCTGAAGGTGGAAACTAGCCACGGTTCGAAGGGGGTATCGTCCGAGATCACGGTGCCAGTACCGATATAGTCATTGAGGATCGAGTATGGTCCCGATGCATCCTCCCACCAGTTCAACGGGGCATCGATTCCGGTACCGAAGATCCCGTACTCCAGGGAATCCGGGAAGTTCGAGAATTCCACAGTGTTGTTCAGTGAGTCTCCCTCAAGAGAAATTCCTTTTTTTGCATATTCGAAGGTGCAGTACCGGAACACTCCATTTGTTGAATCCACCAGTTTCACCCCGTGGTCATCGTTGTCCGTGATTACACCATCAATGATCGAGATATCTGTGCTGGCCTCTATATTGACACCGGTATCTCCTCCTCCACCCCCCTCCCCTCCGGAGCAGAATAGATTATCCAAACGAATGTCCTGCGAATCCATTATGTCGATGCCGGTTCGCGAGTAGTTTATGCACTGTATGTTCCTGAGTTCGATAGTATGTGATCCCTCGATCGTGATCCCGTAATAGTTTTCGATGCAGGTGACGTTTGAGATCAAGATTCCCGATCCCTCGATGCGCAGGCCTGACTTCTTGTACCCTCCATCATCGAGGATGAACCCTTTTACTGTAACATTAGCGGATGTAATCGTCAAAAGAGTACCGGTACCTTTCCGAATGATGGTCCTTTCCTCCCCATTTTCATTCTCCCCGTTTGCATCGTTTCCTTCGTCCCCTTCCGTGCCCTCACTGCTTTCCCCGCCCTCGTTGGAAAACTCACTTCCCAGGAGGGTGACCTGACGATGGATATCCACATTCTCACTATAGGTTCCGGGGAGTACCACAATGATATCGCCGTCCTGTGCGGCATCCACTGCATCCTGAATGGACTCGTAATCTCCTTCACCATTTTCATCAACGTACAGAACCTCACCTGCGGCCGCTCCGCTCAGCAGAAGATATATGAATAGAAATAAGGATAGGGATAGAAGTAGAGTAAAAGCACCAGGGAATCGTGAGATCACATGGTTTCTTTCCGGTCCAATCCGTCCATGGGGGATACTGGTCCATTGTCCGGTTATACCTGTCACTCCGTTCAATCCTAGTGATCCTGATCTCATACCATCACTTCGTACAATTCATCTGTTTGGTGGCTCCGCAGACAGTGAAAAAATCCTTGATGCCTGAGGGATATATTCAGAATTTTACACTGCCGTAAATATGAAACTTTCACAATATGAGGGGTCATTGCTTAAAAAGTTTTCTTTTTCTTCCTTCGGGACGTTTAAAAAATACCATCCCTCAATAATTGAACTTTCAACGGGATCCGCTCCCAGGTACTATGAGACAACCGTAGACAGCACTCACAGAAATTGAAGAGCTCAGTCATCCCCGAAGAGTCGATTGACCATCCAGTCAGCACTGAATAATGCAAGGTCGTCATACTCCTGCCCTGTTCCAACAAAGAGGATAGGTTTTCCAACCGCATGGGCAATGGAGAGTGCTGCCCCTCCCCGTGCATCCGAATCGATCTTGCTCAGTATTGCTCCCTCGATCGTAACAGCCTCGTTGAACTTCGAGGCTTGTTCCACCACATCGTTCCCTGCCAGGGAATCCCCGACAAAAATGACCATGTGAGGCTTGGCAACCCGCTTGATCTTGATCATCTCGTTCATGAGGTTCTTGTTGGTCTGCATACGTCCTGCAGTATCGATGAGTACCACATCCCGCTGACGGGCACGCGCATGCTCGATGGCATCGTAGGCCACCGCTGCCGGATCGCCCCCGGACTGATGTTTGATGAGCTTTACACCGAGACGTGATGCATGGATCTCCAGTTGTTCAATGGCTCCTGCCCGGAAGGTATCCGCAGCAGCGATGACACTGGAAATACCGTTCTTTCTGAGATAGTGCACCAACTTGGCGATGGTTGTGGTCTTCCCGGTTCCGTTCACTCCAACGAACATGATCACAACCGGTTTGTCATGAGTCCTGATGAATTCCACGAGGTCTATGGTATTCGTCGAGAGAACATTGCGTATCGCCTTCTTCAGGGTTCCCTCGATGAAATCCCCAACGTCCTCTTTCCTTCTCACTCTGATACCTTCAAGCTCCTCCTTGAGCTCTTCGGTGATCTCATCCACCACAGGAAGGGCTACATCCGATTCCATCAGAATCATTTCCAGCTCGGGAAGGATATTGTTTAAAACTTTGGAGCGGAGTTTTTTTCCCAATCTTCCCTGTCCCTTGCGCTTTTCTTCCTTCTCCTCTTTGCGCCTTTCCCCCATCTCCTCCTTGGCTTTCCTCTTCATTTCCTTTTTTAGTTCCTTTCTTTGCTTTCGTGACAAATCCTTGTCCATGTCACTATCTTCATCCCTGGTTTCCTCGACCCGATCCTTCTCCCTGGCTTCCTCATCCACGAGGGGAACATCAGCTTCCTTGATGACCTCTGCTTCAGCGATCTCCTCCTCTGCCACCTCGGCAACGATGACCTCTTCCAGCTCCTCTTCCGCCTGCTTCTTGAAACTTTTCAGCTTATTCTTGAGACTCTTGAACACGGAACCACCTTTGTCTATACTGATATTCTTTTTTGTCCCATCCTATCCCATTTTATTCTATTCGATTCTATCCTATTCTACCTGTGTGACGATCACTGGTTGAAGAGATTCTCTCCCTGACCCGTTTGAGGCATCTGCCGTCTCTGCATCTGCTCGGCATAGGCTCGTTCCAGGGATTGTGACAGGGCTGCAGTGGATTGTTCCAGCTCTCTGAGCTTCTCCTGGAGCTTGATCTTTTCCTCGGTGAGCTTTGTGACAAGGGACTGATGATGCTCAATGGCTTCTTCCAGGGGCATCTCCATCTCCACGCCTGAGCCGATATCCACGATGACCCGGGAAATATCCTGAAGAGTGACAAAGGCCTTGGTTGCCGCACCAATGGGTACGAGGATCTCGGTTCCGGTATCCTTTCCTTTGAGCCCCTCAAGGGTGTCACGGGCAAGCGTGTTCTGCTGTATGGTATGCTCCATGAACTCCAGTTGCTTCATCATGCTGGAGATATAGGATTTCTGGATCTGAAGCGTTTCGAGTGCCTCATTCATTTCCATAGTCTTTTGCCTCCACCATATGCTTGACGATCGGGTCGGTGACCTCTTCCGGCAGGATCTCTTCAATATTTTGGAGATTGATGCGTGTCCTCTTCGTGCCGTGCTTGCTCCCGATGATGGAGTAAGTGAGCTCTTTTGCCCTATCGGTAGTGTCGGCTATGATCTCTTTCGTGAAGTTCTGATTTCTTGATCCCATCTGAAATGTACCAGTGATTCTGAATATGCTCATAATATCACCTGAACTGCCTGAGGTGATGGAAATCCATTATTAACATTATCCCTTGCGCCTCCGCAGGAGCACTGCTGCCTAATTTTATTAGGGTCATTATCATACTTTGAGCCATTCTTACAACTTGACGGACGATCAGGTGTTATTAACACACTGATCGTTTATGCCACAAAAGAAGCGATTACGAAGATACTGAAAAAGCAGTGATCTCTCAGACCTTTACTTCATGGAATTTCATCAGCTCTTTCAGTTCAGGTTTGGACAGACCGGCTGCTTTCAGGACATGGCTCCGTTTTATACAGCGGTATTCCGGTTTCCCGGATTCCCTTTTCCATCTATTGTCTATTTTTTGTTGGTCGATAACCTTGACCACTTCTCTGAATTCCAAAAAACATTTTAGACAGTATTTTTGTTTCATGGCACATGTGCCTCCATGGGAGACGATAGTTTATTCTAATAGTTTTTCATGATCCGGTAGTCAGTTCAATTTCCCGTATTGGCGACGTGTGATAGGGCTTATCATTTTTATGGTTGGTGGTTTATTCGCTCAGAAGAACTCAAGGATTTTTCTTTTTACATTAACTGCAGTCTCATCTTCCCCTTCGTTAATATCCTGCATTCATCGTTCTCTCCTTCGCCTCGTTCTCTACCTCCCTCCCACTCTCCCCCTCACCACACGAAGCATTCGTGAATACAATGAATATACACCCTTTGTTAGCTCACTCATCGCAACCCTCACCGTACTGTGGATGCAAGAACATGTCCGGTAGGTAGATTTAAATAATTCTAGTCCACCAAAAAAGCGATGGTACATGATCCACTCGCAACCCATAGAGCGAGAAATACACACAAAGCAGAAAAAACATGGCAGCCAATTGTAGTAATCCTGGCTGTGGTATGGATTATCGTCATCCTGTCCTTCACATTTGTAGACCGACCATTCATCAGAAGCGACAAACAGACTCCAACTGTTGGCATGGTAAGCTTTTTGTCCGAACAGGGAGATTACGTGATATCCTTTGAAAAAGTGGACCCGAGTCCGGTCAGTTACATGGGATGTGATCTCACCATTACTGAATCGAATGGCACTGGCGATCGTCTCTTTTTCAGTCCAATGGCTGATATCTATGGTATCGATCTCGAATGGGGGTCAAATAATGTTTCCATGCTGGACGCGGGTGTTGACGGCAAGATTTCTCCAGGAGATTACATCATCATCAGATCAGTGGAAAACGGAGGCATAGGAAGAGATGGGCTGAGATGCAGGTTGAGATTTAATCCGAATGATGCCACCATGGGAACTGTATATCTGCATTCGGAAACGGTTCATTATGTTGCTTACACGATACAGAACTTACCCAAAATGGTGATTCACGGGACGGATCAGGAAAATTTCAGCATGAATCAATCGAACGCCATTTTGAATAGGTTTCAATGTGGAGATAAACAGACGGTTGAATACAATGCAATGATCGATTATTCTGGTGACAAAGACAGATCTGTCATCATAAAAATAATGAAAAACGGAATTCAGTTCGATCTGTATTCGGAACTCGTCCAACCTCAGGAAAACATTACGATCTCAGGTTCCTATGTGACCTCCGCCGATAGAATCACGTGGGAGCTGAACCATAACTTTTCTGTTAGCATTCTGGATGATCAAAACAATGATACCCTGCTCTCATTTAAAGTTTATCATACGACCCATTATGGCAGTAAGTCAACACCATCGTTCTCTGTGTCGGGATGGGGCATGATTATTCCCGTGATGTTAGTTTGCTTTTTTCGATCCTTGAGTACGAATACATCGGTTAGTGGAAAAGAGGGTGGGAGAGGGAGTGGAAGAGGGGGTGGGAGAAATTAACTGTGTCATCATTTCTCATCTTTCTGATTTGTGATTAGTTCATGAGACACCATGAGAACTCAAGTACATCACTGCTTCCCCCCTGCTTTCCCCTTTCAATGAATATGTGATAGTAAGCAACCTTGCCAAAATGTTACACAATGCTAGTAAGAGTTCAGTGATCTGAAGCCCTCCTACACTGGAAAGTACACATTTCACC
>CAZTGJ010000036.1:0-4888 GCA_964613025.1 uncultured Thermoplasmata archaeon
TTGGTAACTGGGGATAATGAATATTAACATTTATCAGGGGTGCGAAACATGAATCCTAAGGGGATCCTAAGGGAAAATCAAGATCGAACATTAATCACCCCCACACCCCCGCTTGTGACTCAGTTCAGGACATTTGTAAATATCAAGACGAATCTGCCTCTGACCTCTAGTATTATCGAATCCATACTAGAACTTCATAGAATATGATAGTATACCATGGTATATCTTAGTACCTCTTAATACATCTTAGTATATCATAAAATATCATAGTTCATCATAGTAAACCATTTCATTCATCACTTCTCAAGGGAGGATACCTATCGTGATTATGAAACCAATCAAATACCCCTACTCCACGAAACTCACCTGGACAGAGGAGCATAAGGGAAAATTACGTTGTGAAGGGAAACCGGATCTGCAGGTAGCATGTCCACCTGAATGGGGGGGGCATCCCAATATCTGGTCCCCCGAGGATCTTTTCATCGGATCCGTCGAGATCTGTACCATGACCACCTTCCTCTGGCTTGCCGAACAGAAAAATCTCGAATTCAGCTCGTATCACAGTGAGGCAGAGGGAATTGCTCAGATAGTGGACGGAGAATTCGGATTCCCCTTAATTGAGGTTACCGTGCATGTGACAGTCGCCTCCGAGGATGATGCAGTAAAGGTCCGGAATATCATGGAAGAAGTAGGGAAATGGTGCCTTGTTTCAAAATCACTGAAACCTCCGGTAACCATCACCACAGATATCATCGTTGAAAATGAGTAGAAAACGGGCATATGAGAAAGAAACAATCACCATCAAATGACCTATCCAATTACCGATCCAATTTTTGATCGACCAACATATCAATCCGACGAAACCCGACGAGGAAATAGTATGGAAACCTGGCGATTACTGGACACCGGACGAAGAAGTGCGGCCGAGAACATGGCCCTTGACGAGATACTCCTAACCATTAGAGCCCGGGGGGGGAAGGGGGGGGAAGAGGTTCCCAATACCGTTCGATTCCTCCAGATGTCAAATCCCGCAGTCCTGATCGGATTCAATCAGAACATTGAGCAGGAAGTAAGAACCGGGTTCTGCACAGAGAGATCCATCGACATCAATCGCAGGACAACAGGAGGAGGTGCAATCTATTTCGACAGATCTCAGCTCGGATGGGAAATGATCTGTGACGGTGCATCCATGGGTATGAGGGTGGCGAACAAGAATTTCTTCAAACGGGCATCCCAACCTCTGATCCGGGCACTGGACACATTGAACATTCAGGCGGACTTCCGGCCATTGAACGACATCGAGGTGGGGGGGAGGAAGATCTCGGGAACCGGGGGTTCCGAGGATGGGGGCGCATTCTTGTTCCAGGGAACCCTGCTGGTGGATTTCGATGTGGACACTATGCTGAGGGCACTGAAGATCCCAATCGAGAAGCTCAAGGACAAGGAAATGGATTCGGTCAGGGATCGTGTGACCTGTATCGCAGAGGAGCTTGGACGGACCCCGGACATCACCGAGCTCAAGCGTATCCTCACACAGGGTTTCGAGGAGGAGTTCGGTATCAAACTGGTACCCGGAGGACTCACCCCCGAGGAGGAAGCTCTCCTGGCTGAGCGGCTCCCGTACTTCACATCGGACACGTGGATCAACAAGATCAAGCTTCCCAAGGAAGAGCAGCAGACGATCTCCGCACTCCACAAAGCCCCGGGAGGTTTGATCAGGGTCTCCATGGTGATCAATCTGCGTTTCAAACGAATCCAGAGTACCCTCATCACCGGCGACTTCTTTGCATATCCCAAGCGGGCGATCTTCGATCTGGAATCGGTCCTGAAGACCGTTGCCGCCACTCCCCGTAATGTGAGCCGGATCCTGGATGACTTCTATGGTTCACATGAGATCATGATCCCGGGTGTCGAAAAGCAAGATATTCTCTATACCATCAACAAGGCTCTGGGAAAGATCGAGATCACCAATCACGATATCCCTCTCCATATGACGAACCACATCTTTACCGTAGGGGGGACCTACAACGATATTCTCTCCAGATCCCCTTCCCGCCTCCTCCTCCCGTACTGTGCGAAATCCATGGAATGTGGTTGGCGGTTCGAAAGCGATTGTCCCTTGTGCGGGGACTGCTCCATCGATGATGCCGTATCCCTCGGTAAAAAGTACGGGCTTCCGCATATCACCATTCAGAGCTTCGATCACCTCATGCAAACCATCGAGGTAATGAAAGAAGAGGGGGTCACATCCTACCTCGGGTGCTGCTGTGAGGCGTTCTATGCAAAGCACAACGATGATTTCGAAGAATCCGGGCTTCCGGCCATTCTCATCGATATCGATAATACCACCTGTTATGATCTCGGAAAAGAAAATGAAGCCTACGAGGGGAAATTCGAAAGTCTGACCCACATCAAGCTCGATCTTCTGGACATGGTACTCCGCTCCGTGAAGAACAGTTCCGGAGGTAGCCGGGATGGATAACACACGTATTGAAGAAACGGACGGACTGATGCAGCGCAATGTGCGGGAAGGGGGGGGGAAGAGTCTGAGGCAGTACGATGTCCCGGTCGAGGGAGGGAAAACATGATGCTGGATGGTGCCCCGGTCGAGGGAGGGAGAGCATGATGCAGTGTGATGTCCTGGTGGTGGGAGCTGGCCCCGCAGGAGCCTCAGCAGCCCTGGCCGCTGCAAAAGGAGGAGCCCATGTGATACTGGTGGACAAGCGAAGGTCCATCGGTGAACCCGTCCAGTGTGCGGAGTGGATCCCCAAACTCCTTTCCCGTGAGGTCCATATACCAAACCCGGTGGTGGTTCAGGAGGTCAGTGGGATGAATACCCATTTTCCTGACGGAACCATCCATGAGACCAAAGCCCCAGGGCTCATGATAGATCGGAAAGAATTCGACAGGATGCTCGTGGACAGGGCTATGGAAAATGGTGTCACGCTCCTTCTGGAGACCCGTGCAATATCCAGGATGAAGAACACAGTCATCCTCAGGCAATCACCTTCAAATGAACGGATGAAAATTGAACCCAAAATCATTATCGGAGCAGATGGTCCCCGATCAACTGTTGGAAAATGGATCGGTTCGGTGAACACGATCTTTGTTCAGGGCCTGCAGTATACACTCCCCCTGGTAGAACCCATGGACGTTACCGAGGTTCATTTCCAGAACGACATCTACGGAGGATACGGATGGGTCTTCCCGAAAGGGGAAACTGCCAATGTGGGGATAGGGATCCGGGTGAAACGCGGGTCCAGATCAATGCCACACCTAAGAACCGTACTCGATAACTTTGCAACGAAACTGTTAAAGGAGGGAAAGGTACGGTTCGAGAAAGGATCGATCCAATCTGTCCAAGCCGGCTTGATCCCGGTTGGGGGACCGCTTCCCTCACAACTTGATACCATCCTGCTGGCCGGAGATGCCGCCGGTCATACAAACCCCATCACAGGAGCGGGGATCACCCAGGCGGTGACCTGTGGGACCATGGCAGGGAAAACCTCTGCCCGTGTCATAGAAACAGATGATCACCACTATCTCCTGGGCTACGAACGGAAATGGAGGATGCTCTACGGGACTTTGCTGGACCGTGCGATACGAAGGCGAAGGTTCATGGAATCACATTGGAAGGACCTGAACACGATCGTTCCATCCTGCTGGCCGGCCTTCAGGGAATATTATCATGAATCCAATGAGGGTACTGACGTATCGGAAGATGATACGCAGAAAGATCAAGAGGACAATTTTCTGAAAGAGCGAGAGCTTGAATATCTTGGAAACGGCGATCTCGAGGAGATCATTGATCAGGCCCATGCACTCCGTCATGAAACGTTCGGGAACCGGATCACTTTCTACCATCCCGGAATGATCAACTATATGGGGAGATACGGAAAATACCAGGCGGTTTCCATCACCGGAGGTGAGTGCGGACTCCAGTGTGACCACTGCCAGTCGAAGCTCCTGGGACCCATGATCCATGCTCCAACCCCAGAGTCCCTCGTGGAAAAGTGCCGGAAGCTCGATGAAAAAGGGGATATTGGCTGCCTTCTTTCTGGAGGCAGCGATCAGATGGGGAGACTACCCTGGAAGAGATTCATTCCCGCAATTAATGAGATAAAGGAATCCACATCACTGTTCCTATCGGCCCACAGTGGGATCATCGACCTGGAAACTGCCCAACATCTCAAAGAGGCCGGGATCGACCAAGCGCTCATCGATATCATCGCCGAGGATGATTCCATCCGCCAGATATATCATGCTGATTATACGGTTAAAGACATCGAGAGTTCACTCCATGCACTGACCTCTGCCGGAATCCCTATTATTCCCCACATCATTGTCGGTCTGAACGAGTGGAGGATCTCAGGCGAGCTCAAGGCCATTCGAATGGTGGAGAAACTCAATCCAAGACCCCAGGCAATGGTAGTGGTATCCTTTATGCCCCTGCCCGGAACCCCCATGGCACGTGATCAGCCGCCTGGCTTCAGGGATATTGCAAGGATCCTAGCAGCTATCAGGATACGAATGCCCGACATGCCGTTGTTCCTTGGATGTGCCAGGGATCGAGGGAACGCCATGATCGACACCACCGCGATTCAATGTGGGGTGAATGGGATCGTACTGCCGTCTGACAGTGCCATCTCTGCTGCGGAGAAATATGATCTTGACATCAAGTGGAAGCAAACCTGCTGCTCAGTACCGTTCCTATCGGAGGATGAATGATGAATACTATCACTGACAATGATAATGATATCCCAATCGCAAACAAGGATATTGGAAAGAATGGAAAGCATGAAAAGAAAGGAAAGTATGAAAACAATGGAATGTATGAAAAGAAAGGAAAGTATGAAAACAATGGAATGTATGAAAAGAAAGGAAAGTA
>CAZTGJ010000036.1:4988-15885 GCA_964613025.1 uncultured Thermoplasmata archaeon
ATGGAATGTATGAAAAGAAAGGAAAGTATGAAAACAATGGAATGTATGAAAAGAATGGAAAGTATGAAAACAATGGAAAGCATGAAAAGAAAGGAAAGTATGAAAACAATGGAATGTATGAAAAGAATGGAAAGTATGAAAACAATGGAAAGCATGAAAACAATGATTCCCTTGAATCACCAGAATACGTGCGAACAAGTATCGCAGCTGCCATGACCCTCGGTTTCATGAAGGGTCGGTTCTACAGGAACGCCACCTCACCGTGTATCAATCTTCTGCTATCCTATGATTCCGGTTGTGCCGGTAACTGCTCCTACTGCGGTCTGTCCCGAAAGCGGGAAGGGGAGTATACAGAAAAGAGCTTCATCAGAGTTACCTGGCCCTCCTATTCCGTAGACGAGATCATCGAGGGTATCAATCAGAGCGGGGAAAAAGTAGAAAGAGTATGCATATCGATGATCACCAATATTCGATCCATTGAAGACACGATTATCATAACCCGAAAACTGCGGGAACAGATCCAACAGCCGGTCTCACTGCTCATCACCCCCACGATCCTCAAACGGGAGGACCTTATCCGATTCAAGGAGGCGGGGGCGGACAAGATAGGGGTAGCGGTGGATTGCGCACGTCCCGATCTTTTCGATTCGATCCGGGGAAGGGGAGTGAATGGGCCTCACAACTGGGAGCGATACTGGGAATGTCTGCAGGATTCCCTTGATATATTCGGGGTGATGAATGTCGGTGCTCATCTCATCGTGGGTCTCGGGGAAACTGAGGAGGAGATGATGGCTGTGATTCAGCGGGTACACGACATGGGTGGTTGGACCCATTTGTTCTCATTCTTCCCGGAACAGGAATCAGCACTTGCCGATCACCCCCAGCCGCCAATTGGCCAATATCGACGTGTCCAACTTGCACGCCACATCATCGATGAGAATATCGGTGGTATCGATTCGTTCAGCTTTAATGAGAATGGAAAACTTACCAGCTATGGAATTCCGGAAGATCGGTTAATCGATATCATTGCTGATGGGAAACCCTTCATGACCAGCGGATGCCTGAATAAAGAGGGTGAGGTTGCCTGTAATCGTCCTTATGCCAACTGTGTTCCCGGTCCAGAGATCCGGAACTATGCGTTCCATCCGCAGGAAGAGGACATCCGGCAGATCACCCGGGAACTGGAAGTTGTCTGATCGAATCATTGTGGTCAGTTCACCATTCCCCAACGCTTCCCTCCCCCACCCAAATAATATTAATCCATACAGTCCGGAACAATGGATCCAAACCTTCTCTTCAATCTATTCCTTTAAAATGAAATCTTCCTTCATTATCGATTTTATTATAAACAGGTAAACATTATTGTCAATGTACTTTTATATCGCCCTTTCAATGGTTATATGTGTAAATGGCTCCAGTAGAGTATCACTGACCCTATTCAGTGAGTAACAACGACAGTCCTCAGCAGAGCAGCAAAGACAATCTTCGAATTGCATTGATGATAGTACACAACAAATGTCAATGACTGCACTCGAAAAATGAAACGCCTGGAAAGCTGTGCTTTCCTAATGAATCGAATAAAGAAAAGGAGGATGAAACATGGATAAAATAATGAGAAAAATATTGGTATTTGGCATGGTGTTCTTACTGGCTGCAATGCAACTTTTAGTAACTCCCAATGCCAGCGGAGTGGTGACCTCAAAAACTTATACACTGGACGCGGACTTCGATGAAGGTACGCTTCTGGGTGTCGAGCATGATACGGTGCATGACCAGTTGCAATTGTCAAAGGAATCGGGAATTTTACCCTTTTTCTGGGTCCCGAACTCCAATGAAGGCACGGTCTCCAAATATGATACGGTAACTGGTGATGAACTGGGCCGATACCATACTGGACCGACCACTGGACCCAATGGAAATCCATCACGGACAACGGTTGATCTTGAGGGGAGTGTGTGGCTGGGGAACAGGGCTACCGGCACGGTCATCAAGATCGGGCTGTATGAGAAGGGAAACTGGATCGACAAGAACAGTGATGGGGATTGCGACACCTCACAGGATCTGGACAACGATGGAACGATCACCGGAACGGAGATCCTCCCGTGGAACACCGATGAATGCGTATTGTTTTCCGTATACGTCGGAGGCGGGCCGAGAGGTATTGCCATTGATGCAAACAACGACCTATGGGTAGGTACCTATGTACTTCCCGGGGGGAACAAATTCTTCCACATAGACGGAGACCTCGGAACAATCATCTCGGGTGATACGATCGATCTCTTTGGAACGGGATATGCATATCGCTCATATGGAGCACTCATCGATGGAAACGGATATCTCTGGTCCTCTAGCCTTGATTTATATGTGCTCAAGATAAATCCCTCCACGAAGGCCATCACGAAGATCGTTCTCACCCACAATTCCTATGGCCTGGGTATCGACAGCACGGGTCATGTCTTTGTTGCAGGGTGGAATATGGATCGTATCTCGAAAATCGATATCGTAACCCACGTAATAACTTTTGCCGCCCAGGGTGACACCAACAGTCGGGGTGTGGCTGTAACCAGCGATGGTGATGTATGGGTTGTCAATTCCAAGGATGGTGATGTCACCCGGCTGAAGAATGACCTCACATGGAAAGCAACAATTAATATCGGTGCAGGTAACTATGGAGTGATGCCAACAGGTGTCGCAGTGGACGGCGCAGGTAAAGTATGGGTGTGTAATTACTATGACGGATATCTGCATAGGATCAATCCCAGCACCGATGCAATCGACCTTTCAGTTCTTACCATAGGAAAAGACGGGACAGGAATCGGAATGCATTACAGTTACAGCGATATGACTGGATTAATAGCATGGACGGTCACCACCCGAACCGGAACATGGACCGTTGACTTCGACAGTGAACTCGCAAATGCACCATGGGGAAAAGTTTCATGGAACAGCTTGGAACCTAAGGGAACATCTGTCACGGTGCAGGTTCGTAGTAGAGATACTCTCACTGGAACGTGGTCCTCCTGGGAAACAGCAAGCAGCGGTGTAGGCCTGAGTTCTACCCCGAATGGAAGATATTTGCAGATAGAGACCACATTGAAGCTGATCTCAGGCGACACATCTCCCATTCTGTACGACCTTACGGTTGACATTGCAAACAAACCTCCGGTGGCAGATGCAGGCCAGGATCAGAAATCAGAGCAGACAAGTCATGCGGGAGCGGTTTTCACATTGGACGGTTCGGGTTCAACGGATGATGGGTACATCCAGCCACTGTCCTATACATGGACCTGGGGATTAAACTCTGCGACAGGAGTTAGTCCTACACTCACCTTCCCACTGGGAACGACAACCGTAACCCTGACGGTATTCGATGGACAGTATTATGATTCCGATACGGTTGACATCAAGGTAGTTGATACAACTCCGCCCATGATCAAATATGAATCCACCCAGATCGTTCTTTGGCCACCGAACCATAAGTACCACACCATAAAAATATCGGATGGAGTCGCCGCGGTCAAGGATATCTGTGATGCCAGCGTGGACATAAACGATGTTGTGATCACATCGGTGAGCAGTGACGAACCGGAGGATGTCACAGGGAACGGTGACGGCCACACACTTAACGACATCGTAATTGTGGATGCCCAAACAGTAAAGCTGCGGGCCGAGAGGCAAGGTGCGGGAAACGGCAGAGTATATACCATTAACTTCGAAGTAACGGATTGGTCGGGAAACACAGCAACAGGTTCTTTCACCGTGTGGGTCCCGCACGACATGGGATCCGGGTCGACGGCGATCGATGATGGAGCTTCAGCGGGATACACCGTGAATTATCCCTGACCCAAGGGTCCATAGTCTCAAATGAATTTCTTCCATCAAACCACTGCAATGATGGGAGATAGGTAAGAGAGGAAAAGTCCTCTCTCCTTTTTCTTTTTGGTCTATCTTTTAGTAGGAAAATATTGATGTCCCGCCCAGATTTTATCCAATAATACAAAAACTTAAATAATCCAACCGTCCCCACAGTGACAGATTTTATAAAATAATTAAGGTGAACGACATGACCACGATTGAAGGGTACGATATGCCGGACGAACTGTACTACCACGGAGACCATGCCTGGGTGAAGATCGAGGACGACGGGACCGTAAGAATCGGGATGGACGACTTCTATCAGCAGACCGCAGGGGAGACCACCTACATCGATCTGCCCTTCGAAGGGGATGAGGTGGAACAGGGAGAGACCTGCGGAAAGATCCAGTCCGCAAAATGGGTTGGTAAATTCGTTGCTCCGATCTCGGGAGAGATCCTCGAGACCAACGAGGACCTTGAGGATGACTGCACTCTCATCAACACCGATCCCTATGGTGAAGGCTGGATCATGAAGATGAAGCCCGAGAATCTCGATGAGGAACTTGAATCCCTTTCTCATGGAGAGAAGGTGGAAGAATGGCTCATGTTTGAGATCGCTGAAATCCAGTCTAAAAAGTGATCGTAAAAGAATGGAGCCGGAAGGATTCCGCTTTTCATATTTTCACCATTTCAGTGAGCTTATTCTCTGAAGCCTCACATTACAAATCCTTACATTTAAAAGAGATTTCAATCCTGAGACCCGATAATTCCAAGAAGGAGGATACTAAATGCTTGATGAGGAGACCCTCAAGAATCGACTGGTGAAAGCACTGCGGGACGGAGTGATCGAACTCCCTGAGGATGTGACCGCAAAGATCCGGATTGCTCTGGAAAATGAAACCACGGATGCTGCGAAGATGCAGCTCAGTGCGATCATGAAGAACATCGAACTGGCCCATGATGGAGGAACTCCCCTCTGCCAGGACACAGGGATTCAGATTTTCTTCATCAAAGCGGGATATGATTTCCCCTATCTTTCCCAGCTCCATAAAGCCATACCAAAGGCTATCGAGAGAGCCACTCCAGAGGTCCCCCTCAGGCCCAATACCGTGGATCCGTTCACCGGAAAGAACCCGAAGAACAATCTCGGCCATAACATGCCCGCGGTGACCATCGAACTCAGGGAGGGGGATGATGCCGATGTGTACGTATTTCCCAAGGGAGGGGGAAGCGAGAACATGTCAGCCCTCTGGATGCTCACTCCTGCGGAAGGATTCAACGGGATGAAGAAAAAGATACTGCACCATATTCAGGAGGCTGCGGGAAAACCCTGCCCACCTGTTATTCTGGGGATCGGTATCGGAGGGGGAGCGGATATCGCTCTGAAGCTTGCGAAAAAGGCACTTCTCCGTCCCCTTGATGTTCCGAATCCCGATCCTGTACTCGGAGAGCTCGAGCAGGAACTGCTTGAGGATATCAACAAACTCGGTGTTGGGCCAATGGGTCTCGGAGGGGCAACCACAGCCCTGGCAGTACACGTTGAATATACCAACCGCCATCCTGCCACATTCCCGGTGGGTCTGGTGGTGCAGTGCTGGTGCGACAGAAGGGCAAAGGTCCACATCACGAAGGATGGAGAGGTGATCTGATGGCGGAATATCATGTACGGACTCCTCTCACGGACGAGGAGATCACAAAACTCAGGGCCGGAGACACCATTTATCTGAGCGGAACAGTCTTCACAGCACGGGACGAGGCGCACATGGAGCTCATTAAGGACAAAGGGATCCCGGGATTCGACATGACGGGACTGGGCCTCTACCACTGCGGTCCGGTGATGAAAAAAGAAACAATACTACCCGAGGCGGGGGGGGTAGGGGGCAAGGAAGCAGGCAGCCAGGAAGAAGAAGAGAAGAATGGAGTGGAGGAGAAAGAAGGGGAGGGAGCAGGGGAAAACGAGACCAGGGAAAAATGGTCGGTAGTATCCGCAGGTCCCACTACGAGTTTCCGCATGGAAACCCTGGAACCGGACTTCCTGGATCTCTTCGATGTCAAGGTGATCATCGGGAAGGGGGGAATGGGACCATTGACCCTTGATGCATTGAGGAAGCACACGGTTGTCTATGTATCCTTTACCGGGGGAGCGGGGGCTCTTGCGGCTAAGGGGCTCGGTGAGGTCAGGGATGTCCACTATCTGGATGAGCTGGGTATGCCTGAAGCGGTATGGGTCTTCGAGGCAAAGGAATTCGGCCCGCTGGTAGTATCAATGGATTCCCATGGCGAGTCCCTGTATACCGATGTGAACAAACAAACAAAGAAGAATCTTGAAGATGTCCTGAGGTCAAAGGGACTTGATTCGTAGAATATGGCAGGCTCCTGTTATCCGCATGTATCTCTACACCTCTCCATGTTCCCATCCCCTCTCATAAATCCAACTCTCATTGTACCCCTCATCACAGTTTGCACCCACCCCCTGCCCCAGCATCCGCCTCCACGTCACGTCGTTCGTTTTCACCATTGTCCCCACTAATCAACCAATCAACCAATCAACCAATCAATCAATCAATCAATCAATCAATCAACCAATCAACCAATCAATTAACCCATTAGTCAATCCACACCTCACTCACCAGCTCACCACCAATTATCTTGTACACAAAGAATTATTATTTCCGATTAACATGACGTAAACTTTAATACGGAATTCCAGACCCCAGGGCTCCAAGGCGTGATGTTTCATGACCGTTCATTTCGATGTAATCGAAGACGACGACAACAACATCCTATTCGTCACCAGTGCGGAGGGAAATGATGTAATACGGGCTCCTTTACTCAACAAAGGAACAGCCTTCTCCAAGCAGGAACGCGATCTCTTCCAGCTTCAGGGTCTCATACCACCGCATGTTTCAAATCTGGACCACCAGATCGAAAAGACCCATGATCGTTATCACAGGCTCGGACATCTCCTCGAAGAGCATCAGATGCACGGGGATCATGATGAGGAGCGCATTACTGAGATTAAAAAAGAGATCGATATCACACGGTATAATTTCCTCAGGGATCTGCAGGACAGGAATGAAATCCTCTTCTATGCCCTCTGCAATAGATATCTCGAGGAGATCACCCCCATCATCTATACTCCCACCGTGGGACAGGCAATTCTGAATTATTCCCGTGATTCTTCACGGTTCAGGGGGATCTTCCTCTCTCCGAACAATATCTCGTCTTTGGGAGATATTTTTGATCATTTCCGTTTCAAAAAACCCACCATTGCTGTAGTAACCGACAATCAGGGACTTCTCGGATTGGGTGATCACGGGGTTGGCGGCATACCCATTCCCATCGGCAAGCTCGCACTCTATGTTCTGGGAGCCGGCATCCGCCCCTGGGAGACCATTCCCATCACGTTGGATGTGGGAACTGACAACCCAGAGGCTCTGGCAAATCCGTACTATCTCGGGTATAAATCCGGTCGCCTCCGGGGTTCGGAATATGAGGAGTTCATTGAAAAGTTCATCAGTGGAATAAAAACGAAATTCCCCCACATTCTCATCCAGTGGGAAGATTTCAGCAAGCAGAATGCTTTCACCAACCTGGAGAAATACCGTCATCATATCTCGAGTTTCAATGATGACATCCAGGGAACCGGTTCGGTTGCCTTGGCGGGTACCCTCAATGCCATGAGGTGTTCGGGTGAGAGCTTCGAGGATCAGCGTTTCGTGATCTATGGTGCAGGAGCCGGAGGCATTGGAATTGCCCAGCAACTGGTGAATTGCCTGAAGGTGAAATTCAATCTGTCAGAGAAGCAGGCCCTGGATCGTATCGCTGTGCTGGACAGCAAGGGACTGATCACCGATCAAAGGAGGGTCACAGACTACAAGAAACCCTTTGTAAAATCAGAGGGATTCTTCGGAAGCTGGGACGTAGAGGACAGCTCACACATCGGCCTTCTGGACGTTGTACGGAATTTCCAGGCAACGGCACTGTACGGAACATCCGGGCGAAAGGACCACTTCACTGACGAGATCATTCAGGCCATGACCGATAATGCTTCCAGACCGCTCATCTTCCCGCTTTCCAATCCTACATTCATATCAGAGGCCGTTCCACAGCAGATCTACCGTGTGACCGGAGGAAAGGCGATCGTGGCAACAGGCTCTCCCTTCGACCCCTTCCAGTTCCAGGGAGCTGATGTGACTACCGGGCAGGGGAACAATTTCTTCATTTTCCCGGGGGTTGGGCTCGGAGCCATTCTGAGCAATGCGGATTTCATCAGTGATTCTGTCTTCATTGAGGCAGCGTATACACTCTCGAATTACACACCCGAGCACCTTGTTGCCAGGGGAACAGTGTATCCACCAATTACTGAGATCCGGGAGATCAGCGCCAAGATCGCGCTTGCCACTGCAAACATGATCGCCCGTGAAGAAGGGACTTACACATTCAATCTCAAGGATATCAAGGCAAAGATGTGGAACCCTGTGTATCCACCGCTCATCAAGATCAACCGGTGATCTGTAGAAAATTAATATTTCCCAAAACCCCGCCTCCCTACTGCACGTTCCGTCCTTTCCCCACACCCTCACCTGACTACACCCCTTGCCGACCCTTCGGGTCATCCGGACCTCAGACAAGTCCTCACTCCCCCACCCCACTTCTCGCGCAGAACCGTTTCACTTTCGTCCCTCGCATTTCATCCTCCCCCACTCACTCTTTCCCTCCCCCCCTTCCCCCCACCCCAAAGAACGCCGTCATATGCTATCGCTCTCTTAGTGGGAGCATCACACGAACGAAAAACCTCAAATACCTTAATAGTCAAATCCAGGTTACTGCATCATTCCAATTAACGTGTTGCAAAAAACTGGAGGATACATTCATGGTACTACTTCTGAACAGAAACGACGTCATGTCAGTTCTTGAAATGGGGGATTGTATAGATTTCCTGGAAAAAGCGTTTGCAGAACATGCCAACGGAACTGCGGTCCTTCCCTTACGGATCGCTATCACCCCGCCTGACGGTCTCTCACTCTACATGCCTGCTTACCTCAAGGAAATGGATACCCTTGCCTGCAAGATCGTCACGGTGTACAAGAACAATCCCAAGGAATACAGCATGCCGACGACCATAGGAAAGGTCATGCTCCAGGATCCAAAGACCGGAGACGTAATATGCATCATGGACGGGGGATATCTTACTGCGGTACGGACAGGTGCCGTGAGTGGGTTGGCCACAAAATATCTTGCCAGGGATGAGGAGGGTATGACTGCCGCCATATTCGGAGCAGGAGCCCAGGCAAAGATGCAGCTCTGGGGTGTATGTGAAGCACGGGATGTCAGCAGAGCAATGGTATACGATGCATTCCCGGATGCCGCCGCATCATTTTCCAAGGAGATGGGAGAGAAACTCGGGATCCCGGTCGAAGTCGTGAATGATATGAGCCGGATGTTCGAAGCGGACATCATCTGCACCGCCACTTCTTCTGCGGAGCCGATCTTCGACGGGAACCTTATCAGGCCGGGGACGCATATAAACGGGATCGGAAGCCACTCTCCCGGAGCCAGGGAGCTCGACACCACCATCATCAAACGCTCCCTTCTCATTGCAGATTCCTATGAGGCCTGTCTCAACGAGTGCGGTGATATCATGATCCCCATCACGGAAGGGGCAATAGCTGAGGATCATATTCATGCAGACCTTGGGGAGATCGTCATCGGTAAAAAGTCGGGCAGAGCGGGAGACGATCAGATAACACTCTTCAAATCCAATGGTCTTGCGATCCAGGATGCGGCAACAGCACGCCTCATCTATGATAAGGCAAAGGAAGCAGGGATCGGTACCGAGGTTGAAATTTAGTTCTGGGCATATAAAAGCATACACATCATACAACCCACACCAACCACACGAACCCGACCTCACAATCTTTCGAAACCCTTAAACAAAAAAACGAGGGGGGGAGTGGGGTGGGGGGGAATGTCAGAAGTGCAGGGCACTGATGGCTGGGATCAAAGAAGGACGGGATTAATCTTCAGATAACAGCTCACCTATCGATGTCGATACGATTACTCAACCCATAGTAATCTTTTTCATATGTTTGCAGGATATCGAGGATCTTGAGCTCAGATCCTGCGGTGATGTTGAAGGTCAGCTTGATGATACGGAATGATCGGGTATGTGTATCTCCTTGCTCCACATCATCTGGTAATGATACGTGAAAGAACCGGTATCCATTCTCGTAGGAGCGACCAGATATCCATAGAGAGGAAACCTCATCATCGGTGAAACGTTCCCATGATCCTACACTGATGGCCATTGTGTCATCTTCAAGCTCCCAGCTCATGTTCCTCTCCCTGCCCTCCACGGATGTAATGTTCACTTCCGGTTCCAGAATCTCATAGGGAGTAGGGACGAGTTCAATCTCTTGGAATGCCTTTAATGCTCTGTCACCGTAGTAATCCGAATCCAGATTGAGTGTGTATTCGATTACGTATGTCCCTGGTTCAGAGATATTGTATGGTGAAGACGGAGTACAGCCTCCGCCCCGATAGTCCATGAAATCCCAGAGGAGTGTGAAAGTCCGATCCTCTCCAGACTCGAGAGTGAAATCATATGGGTCTGAGGAAACCAGACCCCCGCCATCCTTCCATGCATAACTATCATAACCGTCATCATCATCATCATTATCATTATCCACTGACCGTACCACCCATGAGGACCAATCGCCATCCTTGAAATGAATGGTAACCCCGAACGGACCCGTGTTCTCAACTTTGAATGTGATCGCCGCCTCTTCACCGTAATAGTATACTTCCTTATCCGAGGTCACCGAACATTCGATGAAATCTATGCTGAAACGCGCGACCGGATGATACAGGGAACCAACAACCAGCGAAACAATGATAAGGCTCACCACTCCAAGGATGATGAACCTCCCATGTGAACCAAAGATTTCCCGATCCATACACCTCCCATCCTGAGGAGTCCTTATATATTATAGTTAAAAACCAAACTTTTTATACTAATTGCATGTTCCAAGTGTATGGC
>CAZTGJ010000037.1:0-15797 GCA_964613025.1 uncultured Thermoplasmata archaeon
CAACAAAGAGGTGAAGACTTCATCACTCAGGGAATGAAAATCGCACTTACTTCAGATCACTGAACTCTTACCCAAAACCGCAAATTATATTAATATATCATAAATGGACACTAGCGAATATCCTAGACCATTCCTATGGATTGTACGAAAGAACACAGGTGAAAAGTATGAACCTCTCAAAAATGATCGCATTATTGATTTTTGTTGTCGTACTCGTTGCTGCACTGGCTATGACTCTGCCAAAAATGCTTGAAAACGATGACGAAGAAAAGATCACTCCAACAGTGGAGCTTCCCGAGAACTACATCATCCTGGTAAAGGACCCCGAGAACGAGGAGGAGCGTGCCATGGTTGCCGCCCTTTCCGCCCTTGCCGTGCACAACGATGAGTTCCACCCCATTTTCATGCTTGAGGAGGGAAAACTGGACGATCACGCTCTCTGGACCATTGAACACAGCACCTACATGGATGCCACGAAATACCTGTTCACCAACGATCCTTCCATGCTTCCGGATGTTGAAGCGCAAGTCAGCAATGTGATCGAGATGCCCTTCGAGCGAAAAGAGTTCAATAAAGCTATGCAGTCGTTCATTGGCTACGATGGGAAGATCTCAGTCGGTTCCTACAAGGAAGCAATCTGGGTCTCACCACTGGCCAACCTGGAGAACAAGGTCATCGTGCTGGACAAATCCACCTATGATGCCCAGGAAGACGTGTGGGATGCGCTTCAGGAAAGCGGAGTTGATGGCAGCTATGTCATCATCACCAATCCGGACGACTGGAAGGGACAGGAAACATTCTACACTGTGTTCAACGATTTCAATGAGTCATATCATATTCCCTCTCTTTCCCTGGTCGCAGCCGAACTCGCCGCCTACCACAACGCCTATGTTCTTACGGATATCGATGTCCAGACCGAATTCTCTGAAGAGTTCGATAACATGATCCCGGCCGAGGACCCCCATGTGAACGACGTGCCAATCTCCACCCTGCTCATGCTCAGGGACATCAACGAGAACTACGGGGGTATCGAATACATCTCCCCGGTGGGAAGCGCAGAAGCGGTCCCGCATTTTGATCTTCCCGATTATTCTGGCAGCGAACCCGATTACACCTCCTCGGACGTTGTCTATGCGTTTCTGGACGAGGACCCATACACCATGGATTGTGCATTTGGCAGGATCGTGAACTACAATGTCTACGGTGCCTTCAACATGGTCGCCCGGACCTGGGGATACTACGAGCTTGACGATACCGTAACCGTCACCAGTGACGAGGGAACCCGGACCCAGGAATGGATTACACACGGCTCCTCCTGGAACGGATTCGAGGTTGCGGATCTCCGTCTCCAGAACTCTCCCGGTGCCTTCTTCCAGCACGATCTGGAGGACGAGGGATTCACCTGTGATTACTATTCCACGGTTGGTCTTGGTGCTTCCAACTACATCCCTGCCACGAACATCAGGGCTGCTCTCGAAATCAGTGGCCTCGTGGCCTATCGGGGACACGGCTCCTGGCACGGTTCCATCTATCAGTGGGGTTATTACGCTGAGGCAGCTTTCGGCATCGGAGATGATGAGCGGAATCACATCGAGGGAACTGAGGCACGGACCTTCTTCTTCCCGCCCCAGACCGGAATGATCGTCTCCTGTGAGAACGCTAAGATCCACGGCCTCACCTATGGTGGTGATCCCATCGAGATGGATCGTCTCTTTGCAACCAACTATCTCTACGGCGGTGCCATCGGCCTGTGTGCTGCTACGGAAGTATCCTATTCCAACATCGGACAGGATGGCTTCGTTGCAGTGGGTCAGGCAACGGGAGACAGCGAATGGGACCTTAATGATCTCTGGTATGCCGCATTCTGGGACAATATCCTTGACGGGGCATTCTTCGACGGTTCACATCAGGGCCCGGAGACCGATAGTGGTCACGCACTCATGAATGCCGAAAACCGGTACATGCAGTACCATGCGGATATGGAAATCACTCCAATGCATGCTCCGCCAGATTCAAATGATGGTGCACACTGGAAAGAGGTTGCAATGTTCACCTTCTACGGGGATCCCGCATTCCAGCCCTATCACATGATCGAGGGACCGAACGATTACGATCCCTGGCATTAATTCGCCTTAGAAAATAATGCAACTCAATATTCAAAGCGATGGAAAGAAAGGTCCTCAATGGCAGTTCTGCCATCCCCCAATGGCGTGAAGAAAGGAGAATAATTGAGGTGTGCGAATGGAAGGAAAAAGCAGATCAGATTTACCATGAGCGTTAGAGAGTGGAGATAAAATGAAAAAGAAAACATGGACACACGTAACATCCGAGGGGGGGGAGGAAGAGGAGCGGGGGGAATCGGAAAATCTGAATGACAAGAATGTCGATGATCCGGTTAGTGCAGAGGGGAATGAAAAAGACGTTGGGACTGAGGAGGAAGCTGAGGAAGAAAGTGAAGAAGGGGAAGCAGTAGAAGAGGATGAGGAAGAGGAATATATCCTTGATCTTGAGGACGACAGCAATAACATGGGCAACGAGGATGAGCTCTACCACGAACCCTGGGCGGAACGTCACGATACACTGATCCATTCCCACGACTGGAAATTGGGGAAGATCGTGAACGAGGGGGATAAGGAATACCGGAAGACCTATGACGAGGTTTTCAATGAATCAACCCTGAAAACAATCTATCGGCTGTTCCAGAGAAAGGTCCTTCTAACTGTTGAACATCCTATCTCAACGGGAAAGGAAGCCAATGTGTTCCTTGGATTGGACATGGAAAAAAAACCTGTTGCCGTTAAGATATTCAGGGAATCAACCTCCACGTTCAGAAAGATCCGGCCGTACATAGAAGGAGACCCACGGTTCAAGAACATCATGAAAGGAAGGAGGGGGATGGTTGCCATCTGGGCAAAGAAGGAGTTCAAGAACCTCAAGCGGATGGAGCATGCCGGGGTCAGGGTTCCAAAGGCACTAGGGATCGACAGGAATGTCCTTGTTATGGAGTATGTCGGAGATGAGGTCATGCCAGCACCGATTATGAGGAGCTGGTGGTTGGAGAACAGGGATGGGCAGAGCATAGGGTCGGGAAGGAATGATCCAAGTGCCGTGAAAAAGATGGAAGGATTCTACCATGACATTAAAAAACAGATGAAACTCATTCACCAGGATGCGGGTCTGGTCCACTCCGACCTATCCGAGTTCAATATCCTGGTGCACAAGGACAAACCCTATGTCATCGATGTGGGACAGGCCGTGGTTCACAGTCATCCCATGTCCGGAGAGTTCCTCCAGCGGGACATTAAGAATATCACCGCGTTTTTCAGAAAGATAGGGGTCGATGCAGACGAACGGGAGCTCACGGAATACATCAATGCAAAGTAGTATGATCGGATCGGATCCTTAAATGAATCACACACCATCAGAGTTTCCGGCCGTATTCAAGCCAACGCTTCTGATCCTCGATCTCCGTATTTCTTCCCCGTATCGGATGTTGTTTCAGAAGATTGATGAGCATTCGTGCCGCCCTGCGGATCCCAGTGCAGTGGTCGGTTCCTTTTCTGATCTTCCAGCATTCGGAAAACTCATTCCTCAGCGCACGGGTTACTTCAATGATCCTGTCCCCATCCTTCTTGCTCAGAGGCCGTTTCTCCGATTCAAGTACCATGCTGACCACGAACTCACGGAGTTTGAAGTGCTTCCCCATGAGGTTGAGCGTCAACGGTATCGGAACACCTGAGGTTCTTCCCATCACTCCTCGCCGGATTGGCATCAATCTCCCATTACGCACCCTTCATATACGCTTTTCTCCCAAATAATTTTACATCTTCCACTTTCCACCCCCCCATGCATCTTCATCCTCCCCCTTCCACCTGTTCCCCCCCTCTTCCCCCCACCGAAATCTATTTTCGTCCGGAGGAATCCATATCAGTTGAATCCGAAAAAGTATCCTTATCAATCTCTGCTTCTCCCATCCCCGTGACTTGTGAATCTACAGCTACTCGACCACCAATTCCCAAGGTGACCATCCGCTTCTGACGTTCAGCCAATCCGAGCGAGATCTCCCGTGATATCTTCTTCGAATACCGTCTCATATACCACATGGCAATTGCGGCAAATAGGAGAAAGATTATCAGTGCAATGAGTTCCAGGGTCATGACATCTCACCAGGGAGTAGTTCCAAACTCAGCTCGATCATATCAGTCCTTTAAATTACCGGATGGTGTCAGGGGGATCTCGCTGAATCCGGTATATCTTCGAAGAACCTCGGGGATCACAATAACCCCATCCTCCTGAAAGTTCTCCATGATGGCGATCATGGTCCGTGAGGTGGCAGTGGCAGTTGCATTCAGGGTGTGGACCATGATATTCCCCTCGGAGGTCCTGTAGCGGATGTTCAGCCTGCGAGCCTGGTAATCGAGAGCGTGTGACGCTGAAACGATCTCCCGGAACTTCCCGGACGTGGGCAACCAGCATTCCAGGTCGACCTTCTTGGAGGCTATTGCTCCCATGTCGCCTGCACAGATATCCATGACCCGGTAGGGTATCCCCATGCTCTGAAAGAGGTCCTCGGCATTCTTCACGAGTTCATCGAAGAATCCCCAGGACTCTTCTGGATGGCAGAAGATGAACTGCTCGACCTTATGGAACTGATGCACCCGGAAGATGCCTTTGGTATCCTTCCCATGAGCACCGGCCTCTTTCCTGAAACAGGGAGAAAGTCCTGCGAACTTCTTCGGGAACTCCTCCCTCTCGAAGATCTCGTCCATGAACATGGCGCCCAGGGGGTGCTCGGCAGTGGCAATAAGATGAAGGTCCTCATTCTCGATCTTGTAGAGGGTATCCTCGAAGGCAGCCAGATCGGTCACTCCCATCATGGCCTGCCGATTGAGCATGTATGGAGGCTGTACGATCTGATATCCCCGCTGAGCCAGGAAATCCAGGGCATAGTGCTGAAGTGCAAGGTCCAGAAGAACGAGCTGGTTCTTGAGATAGTAGAATCTGGCGCCTGCAACCTTGGCCGCCCGTGGGATATCCGCATACTGCTCCATGTCAGTGATCTCACCATGGGGAATGGGTGAATCGGTAATCTCCCGGTGGGACATCTTTCCGCCGGTTTCCGCAAGGAACTGCTCCAGATGCCGGGGAAGAACCTGTGCAGTTCCGAAATACCGCAAGGGGACATCGTCGTCCTCGGTTTCTCCCGGGGGCACTGAAGGGTCAAGGATATTGTGGATCGCCATGAGCTCGATGTCACGCTGTTCATGGAATTCCTTCACACTTTTCTCAAGTTCCTTGATCTCCCAGGAAACAGTCTTCATTCGTGCAATAGATGCCGATGCATCCTCCCCTTTCTTCTTGAGACCACTGATCTCCAGAGTTGTGACGTTCCGCTGATGCCTCAGCTCATTGATCAGGGTTAGAGTCTCCCTCCACTTCCCGTCCAGCTCGATGACCTTTGCCAATCGCTCGGGGTCCTCGCCCCTCCGCTTTTGGGAATCCTCAACGATCTCAGGATGTCCACGAATAAGATTGATATCCAACATCAGAATGGCTAACCGGTTGTGATATATTAATATTTACAGGTTGGAGGCAGTGAGAACATAAGCTTGCTATAATTTGATGTGGGGGGAAAGATGGAGGAGGGATGGAGAAGAAGAGGAAGGGTGAGTGATTGAGGCTGGAGTTTGCCCATGGGGATAAGTAAAAACGATATGAATGGAAGTTGATGGGGGGTTGGGGGGGAGGAGAGTAGAAGAGATATTGTTGATAGAAAATGATACTTTTTTATTGGATAGGTGCTTTGAGAGGTGATGAGTTTCGTGGCAAATAAGCTTTCCAACTTCTGGAAACAGCAGAAAAGAAAGAGAAGATTTCCGCCTGAGCAGCTTTCAAGATTGAGACGGATCGAGTATCCGTATCTGGACCGGGATCTCTGGGAAGAGTCGAGAGAGATACGACCGAAAAACAGGATAGGTTGGTTGCCTTTAGGAATATTCCTTGTCGAGGAGCAGAAATTTCATGAAGATGAATTCCTGACTGCGTTTTTTGATAAACTCATCATTCCTCATGAAAATTTTCATGATCAAGAAAGGATAATCGGCATTTGGAAAGAACACCTTCGAACAGGAAATGATTGGTTTTTTATTCATATAGATGAGCCGAAGTTCATAGGAGGGAGACCAAATCTCAGAACATGTCAATTCACTGAAAAGGATATGCCCCACTTCAATTTTCCTCACGAAAAATATCGGACCTTGGGGTTTTGCACAGGCAAATTGGTACAGGACCGAACATTTATCCCCTGGTTCAAAGACTATCTGAAGTCAGCATTCCAATTCCTTGAGGCACCATTCGGGTGGTGCGGCCTTTATGACGATATGGTGAAGTACAAGAGGAAGGACCCGCGGGACCATGTGCATGGGCTCACGTTCTACGGAAAGGAACTGACCGAAAGGATAGTTCGGGAAAAACTCCAGTCAGCTCCGGTTTACTCGGTGAAGGAGCTTGAGAACGGCGGGGTCATAATGATGCTGGCCGATCAGCCCTTCTTCCCCCACCCCCGAGAGTACAGAAAGCGTGTGAGCGATCATCTCGGATTAAAGCCCAAGCGAAGCATGAAACCGAAAGTACCTGAGTGGATGCAGTCAACAACAGTTGGAAGGGTTTCTCGCCCAAAGAAGGATTCGATCTCACTCATTGCCGGAGCCAAAGCTGAGAGTGTGATGATAAGAAATGTAAGTGAGAGCGAAACAAATCTCTTTGATTATTTTGTGGAATTCGTGCATGAAGCAAAAAACCTGAAGTCGAACGAGAAGGAGGCATTCGTTGCATGGTTCAACAAACTGGAATGCGGGTTGGAAACGTTCCTTTCAGGATCTGCCGCAGGGGGGGCGGGGGGGTACGGGGTGCATATTGGACTTCCAGTGATCTCACCGATAAATAATTTTGGATTCGAGATACAGGAGCTTGATCATGAGGCAATGATCCAGAAACGAGATGAGGCAGACCAGTTATTCGATCAGCTTGAGCTTGAGTCAACGATCGGATTCCATATCCTGACCTGGGGAAAAAGCCTATGAGCCGAATCGGAGTGTGGAAAAAATGAGCTTCAATATCATATTCAGTGTCTTCTGGGGCGTTCGTATAGCCGATGACGAGTTCGATACGTACCGGGACTATTATGGAAGTGGTAATCTTATCACGGCTGGATCGGATAGAGATGGAGACAGGAACTCGGGTTACTATTTAGGCATCGAAGTGAGTGCTCTGGCCTATCCGCAGGAACGTGTCACGGGATTCAATGATGTCGAACTGGAGATCGGAAAGGCAGGTGCTGAATCATTGCTGAAGGAATTGGGGATTAACGAGAGGCCAAAGCTTTATCTTATCCAACACTTCGGATAACTGAAGGGAATTCACAAGTGCAATAACCTTCATGATCTAATCATGATTACCTGATTTTCCTTCCAGAAATTAAATCCCAGCAATTGTAAAATCTGCGATGATCCGCTAAATCAGTGCAATCCGCGTCCCCGTCGGAAATCAGTGTTAATCCGTAATGAATCCGCGATTATCAGTTTGAATCCCGATCCTAGCTTCCTTCGTTCACTGGCTCGTAGGGGTTGAAAGCGGGGTCTCCGTAGCACTCGTACTCCCAGCACACGACCTGGTTGATCTCCCACTCTTCGTCGTTGAAGATACTGTCCCATTTATCGGTGTTCATAAGATCATTCTTTGCATCCATCATGGATTCTCCCACGGTGTTATCATTGGCAATGAGGTCCTCGTAGAACAATCTGCAGAGACCGTTCCCTGCCTTGTCGTTCTCCTCGGTGGGGTAGTCGGTTACCGTATCAGTGGAGATGACACCATACGTGATCCGTGTAGCCGCAAGGAAAGCATGGGTCCCCTTTTCCATCATTGTGTAGGTCATGCTCCTCTCGATATCCACATTATCTGTCCACCCGAGCATGCAGGACACGCCGAAGATAACATTGGGAGGCATTTCCCTGAGGTCCTCGCTGTTGAAGGTCACAGTGGAATATTTGTTCCCATGATCCGCATCGATGGCAACGAAGTTGGACATGGCGAAGTCATGGGTCAGGATACTGGTCTCCTCGTCCACGAGCCCGCTGTACTGCGAATGGGATTCCGGGGTGTCATCCTGGGTGTTGAACTCAGCGTTCTCATAGAACTCCCGCCAGCAGTAGTGCTCAGCCTTGGGATCGAACCAGGCCGCGAACGCACAGTAGACCACGGCATTGTTGTTCCAGCCATCGAGGAACTCTCCCTCTGTATGACGGATGGTGGGTGCCGGAAAAGAGGGACCGGAGGTGACACTGAGATAATCCTCATAGTGGATGTTCCGGTGCATGTATTCGCTCATCTCGCCCAGGTTCTTGTTGAGAAGACGCCCGATGGCGATCTCGAGGGTGAATGGATTCTCATCGAAATTGGCGTAGAGGTTATCGCTGGCCACCGGATTCTGATCGGGATATCCGTCCTCGTTGTAGCACTCGAAGGAATCGTATCCGAATGGAAGGGCTTTCGCATCCCCCATCATGCAGATGAATCGTGCTTCGAGTCCATTATCATCGAACATGGGTACTGCTGCATGGGTCATGTCATAGATGTTGGTGTGATTTCCTTTGACGGTAAGTATGATCCCACCCCGATAGGCTGCCAGGGTGGAAGCGAACGCAGAGAGATGGGGTACATCTGCATAGCTTTCATTGAAATCATTCGGATTGGCAACAGTGATGTAATCGGCCTCGATGCCGCTATCGGCCATGAGCCCAAGAGTGTATTCGGCAACCTCCAGCCCAAGAGCGGATACGTCGTATCCATCATCAGTATTTCCTCTGAATGAGGCGGAGACCCGGCCTGAAAACCTGGTTTTTCCGATACTGACAATATCACCGCCGCTGGTGACCCCAAGCCTCCAGAGCACCTCGTTGGTTGTCTCTCCCTGGTACAGGATCGGAGCTTCCATGGTAATTGAAAGGGGAACTGCAAGAAGCGCGCCCGCATAATCCTGAACAACGATTGCACTGTTGGCATCGGGGAAGAAAGTAAGGGCGATCACCGATGAATAGTATGATATGTCCTCCACATCCACCTCATCCCCGGTTCCCCAGTCGAGGAAGGTATCGATTTCCAGAAGAGCAAGCAGCGGTGCGGTTACAGGAAGGGCTTCGTAGTCCTCTCCCTGGAGAATGATGGCATCCGACTGCATCTGTCCGTCTGGAAAGATGGAACCGGGAGTGATCTGATAATCAGATTCCTTCACCTCACTCACAAGTTCGGAGTCGTCATCATTGAGATTTGAAATCGTGACTGTGGTAGCGATCAGCCCGATCACAAGTAAAAGTGCGACGATCATTTTCAACTTCTTATCTTCAAACATAGAAATCAATTATACAACTCCCGGTACTCTTTATAAAGTTTTTTGGTAATTTCGTATTCTTGTATTATTCGTACTCTACAGGTAATTTCGAACTTCACAGGTAATTTCGAACTCTTCGGTGTGGAGTCCATTAATCACTTCTGCTATTCCGAAAGAGTGAACAGTTGATCGTCCCCGTCCACGTCGAACAGTCCCAGACGGGCGGCGGCATCCAACCACCCATGGGCATAGTTCACAGCAGCGAATGCATTGATGAAATCTCCTTTCTCCATGAAGTGCTTTGCATCCGAATAGTATGATTTTGCCATATTCAGAAAGTCAAGGGCAATCGTTCTCATCTGGGAGGGTTCCGGAGGGGCAATCTTCAGCTTGTCCAGAGCCAGCTTTGTCGTGTCCAGATATCGGGTGATCTTCTCCTCACTGATAATGTCCTTCCTGATCCCATCTTGAGATAGTGCATCGTTGTTCATAGTGCTCGTCCAATGATTGAGACTTTTCGTATTTACCACTTCCGTCCCAACCTGTATTCCCAGTGCTTCCCTTATTTTGTGCATTTCTTCCAGTCTCACTTCCCCCCCGCCTCCCCACCCCTCACCCCGGCGCCTTCAATGTAGTAATAAATGATCTAAGAGTAACCCTTAATAAGCACAACCGATAAGAACCACCATGCATCCGTCAAAAAAGGTCATCCTCAAGGATACCGCTCTTGCCGAGAAACGCATTGTCATCTGTATCACCGGGAGCATCGCTGCAGTGGAAACCGTACGGCTCATCCGCGAGCTCCTTCGCCATGGTGCCGAGGTCATTCCGGTAATGACAAAAGAGGCTCAGAATCTGATCCATCCCAATTCCATCGAGTTCGCTGCAGGTCGTCCTGCAATAACCGAGATCACCGGTCAGGTGGAGCATGTCCTCTATTGCGGGGACGCGGAAACGGCAGTGGACCTGGTCCTCATCTGCCCGGCTACTGCCAATACGATCTCCAAGATCGCCTGCGGAATCGATGATACTCCGGTGACCACCTTTGCAACCACGGCCATGGGAACCGGGATCCCACTCCTGATCTGTCCGTCCATGCACAACACCATGTATGATCACAGGATCGTATCAGAGAATATCGAAAAGCTCAGGAGGTTCGGAGTTGGATTCGTGGAGCCCCAGGTTTCCGAGGGAAAGGCAAAGCTGCCCTCCCGATGGATCGTCGTGGAGCATGTCATCAGAGCCCTTTCACGATACGGACAGGATGGAATGGCGGGAAAGAAGGTTCTGGTTATCGGAGGAAGCACTGCACAACCCCTGGATGCCATGAGGGTGCTCACCAACCGGAGTTCGGGAACGACAGCGATTGCACTGGCAAATCTGGCGTTCCGCAAGGGATCGGAGGTGGAACTCTGGTACGGATGGAGCAGTGAGGGGATTCCCGACTGGATAGAGAACGTTCATCGATTCGTGACCGTGGATGATCTCCTGGAGCTTGTCAGGAACGACCCATTGGATTTCGATGCAATTATTCTCTGTGCCGCCATTTCTGACTACTCACCTGAACCACACACCGGGAAGATCCGATCCGGCAAAGAGGAGCTGACAATAACATTACATCCGACACCGAAGGTCATCCGGGAGATCCGCTCGAAGGCGGGTAAATCGTTCCTTGTGGGGTACAAAGCAGAAGCTGGCATTGATGAGGAAAAGCTGGTTGAACGTGCCGAGAAACGCATGAAGGAGACAGGATGTGATCTCATGGTGGCGAACCTGCTTGAAGATGTGGGAGTCGACGAGACCCGGGCATTCATCTTAGACAAGGAGGGGGATGTGGGGGAGGTGACCGGAAGCAGGGAGAAGGTTGTGGAATCTCTGCTGGAAGCCATCACCAATATCATGGAGGAGGAGTGAAAACATGTGGTTTCCTGCTCTGAACAAACATATCTTTTCCACACTTGTGAATATCGACGAGAGCCTCATTTTCCCTCTGGCACTCCTCATCTTCTTCATCATGGTTTTTCTCACCTTTGCCCTGATAACGCATTTGAAACTGAAGAAGAAGGTGGGGAAAGTGGAAGAGGCGCTGAAGGACATTTCGAAAGGAGATCCCATCTGGAAAAAGGAGCAGCTCACCACCTTCGTGGAGTTCTTTATCAAGGAACTTATGAAAGCATGGTCTGCCAAGGACAGGATAGGGCTGAAAGGTCTGTTATCCGGAGACCAGTATGCCGTACGGGAGAAAAAACTGGACAAGCTGGATGAAGTGGGCCAGGTCAATGTCATTGATGATGTCAAGATCAAAGATATCCTGCTTGTGGACGTACAGGATTTCACCAATGATGAGTTCGACAGGTTCAGCGCGAAAGTATGCTACGAAGCGGTGAATTTCACGAAGAACTTCCGGGACAAGTGGGAGGAACCAAAGTGGGGGGAGGATGTCGACCCGAATCCTGAAATGGAGCCAAAAGAGTACACCGAGTTCTGGACCTTTACCCGGTCAGGGGATACCTGGAAGCTGAACCGGATCGACAAGGAATGGAAGGAGTGGAACTATATCAATACCGATCCGGTTCTTGAGGATGAGAAGTACGGGGATTGAGTGCTGGTTCAGGAGAATAGGAACTATAGGGGTGCCAGTTCTGGTTCTCATGGGTGAAGCTTTGTGCTCCTGCAAATCGAGAACTCTTTTTGAGACAGGAATCCGGAAATATTACAACAAAGTCTAGTTTCCAGTAAAGTTGGGTTTCCTCTTTTCAACGAAGGCTGCCATACCCTCTTTCTGGTCCTCGGTTGCAAAGCACAGCCCGAATGCATCGGCCTCAATTGCAAGGGCGGAATTGATATCCACATCCATTCCACGATTGATTGCCGCTTTGGACATCTTCACACTTACCTGGCCTTTTGATGCGATCTCTCCGGCAGCTTTCATCACGGCATCCATGAGCTCCTCAGGGGAAACAACCGCATTTGCCAGCCCGATATCCTTTGCGGTGGCTCCGTTGATCATCCTTCCGCTGTAGATGAGTTCCTTTGCCATAGCCATTCCGACCCTTCGGGGGAGACGCTGGGTTCCGCCAAAGCCCGGGGTCACGCCCAATCCAACTTCAGGTTGTCCGAACTTCGCCTTCTCGGAGGCATAGATGAAGTCGCATGATAGTGCAAGTTCGGTACCTCCGCCAAGAGCGAATCCGTTCACTGCGGCAATGACGGGTTTTGACAGGTTCTCGATGAACGTGAACACAGACTGCCCAAGGAGACCGAAGTTCCTCCCCTCGATGGCGTTCAGGGGCCTCATTTCAGAGATATCCGCTCCGGCAACGAAGGCTTTCCCGGTTCCGGTGAGGATGATGACCTTGACATCGTCATTGGCATCCATCTCTGAGAATGCCTGTTTCAGCTCGGTCAGGGTCTCAGTATTCAGTGCGTTCAAAACCTGTGGCCTGTTGATCGTGATAGTTGCGATTCCATCTGCGACATCGACTAGAAGATTTTCAAAACTCATGATATCAGCTCCGGGTTGCAGGATGGGATTTTCGTTGATAAAACTTATCCTTTTGAAATTATTTCAAATGAAAATATATACTCGCGCGGAGATTGCGTGGAAAAAATAATAACAATGATTATTCCACCTCTGTGCCATCGAAGGTGAATCCATGGACATTCAATTGATCAATACAGTAATCCTAGCAGAAAACTATGATAAACTGGTGAAGTGGTATAAAGAAACGATGGAGTTGGACATTAAGCTTCAGGTGGATAAAGACTATCACTACACCGACCTGGCAAAGAACAACAAACTGATCGTTGGCATTTGCCCTGCTTCCGAGATGAAGCACAACCCTACTGCTCCCAGGAACAATTCAACAGTACTCCAGATTTCAGTAGATGACATTGAATCGTTGCTCCACAAGGTTGCAGAGAATGGAGGGAGCATTATCTTCGGTCCGGCAGTAGATAAGAACGACGGATTCAAATATGGAGGGTTCAGGGATCCCGAGGGGAACGATGTCTGGGTAATGGAGAACTTCGATTTTTCCTGAGGTAGGCTCGTGAGAGATATTGATATCGATCAGATAATCAAGATTGAACGTTGTTCCATGAACGGTCTTCCTGCCATTGAGACCATCGATCTCGGCGGGTGGACAATTCGGTTCTCGGATGGATACACGAACCGTGGGAATTCGGTGAATCCAATTTCCTTACTCACCCCCTGCACCCCTCACCCCCCCTCCCCACTCCTTCAAGATGTGGAAAAACGTATTGATGAATGTGAGCGGCTATTTCAGGCCAGAGAATTATTTCCCCTCTTTAAACTCACCAAAGCTTCGTTTCCGGATGATCTTGAAGATATCCTTTCAGATCGTGGATATATCCCTCATAAACCTCGGATCCATATAAAGACGAAAAGTATGAATGAAAACCTCGGTGATCGATTCAAGGTAGGAAGGGAGTCCGACCAAGCAGTTGAAGAGTCTGATGGAGTGACATTCCATTGGCTCATGAGCTTTGCCAGAATGAACCATATGGAACCGGTTCATGTGAGTATCCTGAGCCGACTGCTTCAGAGGATCGGCCATCCCTCGAAATTCATTACAATCCGGGACATGAGGGGTGGGGTAGAAATTGAAAAAGAAGGGGAGAAGAACAGTGGAAAGCATGAAAAGATCGTTGCTTGCGGGTATGGCGTAGTGGAGGACGGCTACCTCGGGTTGTTCGACATTCTGGTTGATGAAACGTTTCAAAGAAAGGGGTATGGAATGCAGGTCATGAACCATCTGATGACATGGGGAAAGGAGCAGGGGGCGGTAACAGCGTACCTGCAGGTCATCGATAGCAATGAACCAGCACTACGGATGTATAAGAAACTCGGATTCGAAACCCTCTATGACTACTGGTATCGTATCAAACCAATAGATTAACCATAGTTTCTTCACTGGTCAACCATGGACAGATCCAGAATAAGTGCATCAACCACACCATAATTCTTATTACCTCGAATAAGGTAGTATGATTCATGGAGGAAAACCTGTGAGCGTCATGAGAACTGTCTGCTATGAATCCCCAATCGGGGAACTTGAAATCTCCGGTGATGATAAATGGATCTATTCCATTGAATTCGCTTATGAATCCAACGATGAGGAGAAAACACAGGATAGCAAAGGGGATGAGAATCAAAAGTTGCCGGCTCCATTAATGAAGTGCAAAGCCCAGCTCGACGAATACTTCGCCGGGAACCGGACGGGGTTCTCCCTTCCCCTCTCCCCCCGGGGCACCCCCTTCCAGAAAAAGGTATGGGGCCAGCTACTGAAGATAGACTTTGGAAAAACAAAATCCTACAAAGAGATAGCAGAAGCAGTGGGATCGCCAGGAGGGATGAGAGCAGTGGGGGGGGCAAACGGGAAAAATCCGATTACTATTGTCATTCCGTGCCATCGGGTGATCGCACATAATGGAACCCTGGGAGGGTATGGCGGGGGGCTCTGGAGGAAAGAGTGGCTTCTGAAGCATGAGAACTCTTGGAAGCAATAGGGGTATGTGAGGTGAGCATTGGGTGGGAGAAGGGCATAATAGCTGAATATGAGAGGATGGATCACAGTCATTGGAAATGGTGATGATCATGGATGAGATATTTTGGATCGTTGAGGGAAAACTGGCAGGAAGACGATATCCATCCACCGAAGAGCTACGGAAACTGTACGATTCGGGGTTCGGGGTCGTGGTTGCCCTGGAGGATCGGGACGACATCGAGGAACTTGAGGAGATGGGGTTCGAGGCACATCTGTTCCAGATCGATGATTACACGGCGCCCACCATTGACCAGCTGGAGGAGTTCGCCAGTATCGTGAGGAAGGCCGGGGCCTCGAGATCGGGGGGAAAGTCGGTACTGGTCCACTGCAAGGGTGGATACGGCAGGACCGGGACCATGCTTGCAGGGTATCTGATAAAGGATGAGGGATATTCGGCTGAGGAAGCGATCCGATTCGTCAGAAAGCAGAGACCGGGTGCTATAGAGGTGCCCTCACAGATAGAAATACTTCGCACCTACGCAAACTATATTAGAAAGTAGATTGCAAACGGAGTACTGGGTTACCGTCTGCAATTGTAGGATGTGACGAAATGAAAAGTTGGGAATATATTGATATTATCAAGGAAAGGCTCGGGAAACGAGGGGGTGGTTTCGAGAGAGTGAGAATCG
Organism: uncultured Thermoplasmata archaeon; assembly: GCA_964613025.1. GTDB lineage: Archaea > Thermoplasmatota > DAOVMN01 > DAOVMN01 > DAOVMN01 > CAZTGJ01. The sequence goes on from CAZTGJ010000037.1 coordinate 15,588, forward strand.
ACAAATATGATGTTCATTTTCTTCGAGACAAAGAGGGATGGAAATATCTTCAGGGTGGATATAAATACATGCACAGGTCATTTATTTACCTGTATGTCAATGAAAAAAATCGGGAAATGTTCCTTGATGAGGTGCAACACATATGCACTGCTTTTAAGTGTCATGTAACAGCTAAAATGACCTATTTTTGTAACTCTAAAACTCCATAGA
>CAZTGJ010000038.1:0-15783 GCA_964613025.1 uncultured Thermoplasmata archaeon
AAATAAGCTTTACTCAGAAAATCCATTGAATTTCCTTATAGGGGTACAAAAAAAGGCAACCAAAAATCAGTGAAATTCCCGTTCCACGTCGTCCCCGATGACGATAAAACCATAGATAACTCTATAAAGTATGATAAATTGCAGATGCTAAAGTGTACGGTTCGTTCACTACATGGTGATGAATATGAAGACAAATGCGAATTACGTTGATAATGATTGTACAACCACATATAAAATAAGGACACGGAACAATTCGGGGAGATTGGATCTCTGCTCTCTCTTCGTCGTTGTGATCATGGTATCCATAAATCTCATGCCCCTCCTTTTGTATGCCGACGCAGTCTCCGGGGACAGCGGCACACTGGATGGCTCCTTTTCCGATCTCCTCGTTCCAGAGAATCCATCCTTCAACGGAACCAGTGAAATTATCGCAATTGCAGAAGCCTCGGGTGGATGTCTCGGGAATACAACCTTCCGCTTACTGATAGACGGGAATCCTACGAACTCCTCCCAACTGCCGTTTGTTCAGGATACTGAGAAGAAAACGGACTCTACGTTCAATATCCTACTCCAACCGGGGCATATCGAGTCAACGGGGGATGGAGAGGGCTACCTGAACTCCACAAAGATCAGCCTGCCGGGGGGTGGGTCATGGGATGTCCTTGAACTGAAGAAATCCGTCACCGATGGAAGCATGACTGTGAGCATCTGTGATGGAGATTCCGGCAGTCCCATTTCCGGTTATCAGAACCTGAACGGAAGCCTGATTGACATCTCGGGTATCGATGGCACAACCCATACATCACTCAAACTCAAAGCGGTTTTCAATTCCACGGAACCCGGAGGTGCGGCCCTGGACTACTGGTGTGTCCGCTGGACCGGAGCCACCGGGGCCTGGGGGGATGATTTTTTAAAAGACACAACGGTCTCGTTCAACTGGAGGCCCGTGAAGTCCGGAGACATCAATATCACGATTCAACTTGTGTCCGATGATGATCAGATACATACGAACAACAATATCACACAATTCGTCACCGTGCCGACAGCCCCGGAACTGGGGATATATCCGAACAGGCTTTCAGTGAGCCTGGAAACGGGCGAATCCATAACAAAGACCATCCGTCTGAAGAACTATAGAGGGAGTTCACTCACCTGGTCTTTGGCTACATCCATCAAGTCCGAGGTAAGAGTTGCAATATTGAATGATGGTTCGGAACCCATATACTTTGAATCAAGCAATTCAAACTTGTACCAGCATTATTCCGATGCACTATCATCCGACAGCAGGATCCAGGGAGATATCGTTACCTCCCTTGATTCAACAACAATATCGGGGTACGACACCATTATCCTGCCGGACAACGGGGTCGCAATCTCGGATCTGGATGATGTCGAGGACTGGTTCGTCCCTGGGAAGACGATCATCTGTGTGGACAGCGCGGCAAGTTATGCAGGTTATGCAGGTTTCATGTGGCCGGATTCCAAGGGCTCAAGCGGATATAATGACTATTGGGCCTATAATTCACAGTCCAATGAGCAAAGAGTGATACTGGAACACCGAATAACGCAGGATTATCAACTGGGAAATATCCTGAACTCACAGAGCGGCTGCGCCAGCTTATACGAGAATAAACTGGAGGAGAATACCATTGTTTTCACGGAGAGTAACAGCGTCAGTACCAATAAATATGCCGCAGGAAGGAATGTTCAGGGCGGGGGCAGCATCTTCGTCCTGGGTCCAATGCCGTCCGGCACGAATTTGGTACAGTTGTATCCGCTCATCCGGGAAGCCTGTTTCGGACTCGAAGGATACAGAACGCTGCCTGATTGGCTCAATTCTTCATCCGTGAGCGGCATTATTGACCCAGACAAAGAGATTGAGATCGAACTCACCTTCAATTCAACCGGAATGGATCCGGGAACGTATGAAAAGATCATTTCATTCGAACTCGAAGGTGGGACCGGTTCCGTAGAGAATCTGACAGTGGAATTCGAAGTGCTCAGCCCGCTCCATGACCTCGGTGTCGATGAGATATTTCCCGGAGGGATTACCGAGGCGGGAAAGAACGTTACCATCAATACCATCATTACCAATTATGGAAGAACTGACGAACAGGATATAAAGGTGAATTTCAGTGTAAACGGAGAATTCATAGGTTCGAATACCATCCCGTTCCTTCAGGCAGCTACCGACAGGATCGAGAGTAACGTAGAGACAACCACCCTGAATGGAGATGTCATGCCGCATGTAATTATTGATTATCCCATCATCAGTGACACTTTTTCCGAACCCACGCTCAATCTTACACAATGGCCGGGAAGTTCGCATTCCGGAATACGAACCACGTACTACAATACTCCCCCCTCCAGTTGCGATCTTGATTCTTCCGAGCATCTGGATTCCATGACCATCGATTTATCCGGATACACGTCCGCTCAGGTCAATTTCTTTTACCGGCGATCAGGGATCGATAACGGGGAATATCTGAGATTGTACTATTATTCCGACTCATCCCAGTGGGTGGACATCTGGAATGTAAACGGCGGCAGTTCGGACAGTTCATTCATCCCCGTGAGTGTGGATCTGCCTGCGGGTGCTTTCCACGAAAATTTCAGGTTCAAGCTCCAGATCTCTCCTGGCGGAAGCTCCAGCGACGATATCTATGTGGATGATGTGGAGTTGAAGATATCCAATAATCCGGTGGAAAGTTATCTTATCTCCGAATCGATCAGTCTTCCTCATGAGGCATCATGGAGATCACTGGATATCTCAAAAACAGAAATGGACGGTGGCTGGGTACATGTCTCCCTGCTGTATGAGAACGGCACTCCCATCCCTGGCTTCCAGGGTCTGAGCAGCACCATCATCGACCTCTCCGCATTACAGAATGAATCGGCAATAAAACTTCGAGCTGATTTCTCAGTCGATGCGCAGCATACAAGTATTCTCCACGAATGGACTGTCTTCTGGGTCAGTGCGTATGACAATGGATCCTGGATCGACTCCTTCTCAAATTCCGGAGAACTGTCATTCAACTGGACCCCACCCATTGCCGGGGATTACCTCGTAGAGGTTAGTTCGGTGCCGGTGCCCGGGGAGGATCTGATAAGCACCAATGTACTGAATGCAACGATAACGATCACCGCAGAACCGGACATCCGGGTTGATCCGTCCGGGTTCGATATCACGATTGACCAGGGCGAGGTTTCCGATATGAATCTGACCATAGGGAATGAGGGGTTGGCGAACCTGGATTACGAGATCTTTGATGAGACCGCTCCCTCCTATGCGATAAACTTCCAGGGAGATGATGATTACATACGTTCAACGACCTTGGGCAACTTCGGGACACATATGGACAAAGGATTCTCATTGGAGCTCTGGCTGAATACATCCACTGTGGAAACGGAAAGATTTTTCATGGGTTCCTTCAATGATGAGGACAATACAGGTATCCAGTTCGGTGTGAATTACCCAACCAGTGCTGACCTGTATATGTATCTGAGAGATGAGAACGGGGTACGGCTCAGCGGGTATGTGAATAACGCAAATATCTTCGATGATGAATGGCACCATATCGTGTATGTGGTTTCAGATCCAGCCGCGAATGACCTGAAAATCTTCATTGACGGGGAGAACCAGCCGATAACCTATCGGCAGAACGAAGGACCATCAGACTTTCAGAATCTGAACTATGATATGATACTGGGTGCGAGAAACAATAGGGGAGTAATAGATACCAATTTTGACGGACACATTGATGAGGTGAGATTACTCGGCAGAGCCCTGACACAGGAAGAAATATCCGAAGATTATCTGACCGGTGGCCATTATGTATACAGGGAAGGGAGTGTTGGATGGTGGCATTTCGATGAGAATTCAGGTGATATCGCCTATGACTTCTCAGGGAACAAAAATGATGGAATGATATCAGATGCTTTGTGGATGGAAGGATATGGGACAATGACCCTAGCAAACTGGGTATCAGCTACACCGAACTCGGGTACGATAAATCCCCGGGAAAACACGACAGTCTCCTTGGAGACGAATGCTTCCCGCCTGGATCCGGGTTTCTACCAGATAGATCTCCCCATCGGCAGCAACGACCCGGATGAAGGAATAATCACGATCCCGGTGAACCTCACGGTGAACCCGGTCGACCACGAGATCAAGGTCACGAATATCCGGGCACCCGTGACCGGTGAAGCCGAAGAGAACATCACAGTAAATGCAACGATACTCAACCAGGGACTGAGCAACGAAACAAACATCATTATCCGGTTGATGGTGAATGGGGAGGAGATTGACAATCTCACACTGGTGACATTGAATTCCGGGAATTCAACCGCTGTCTCCTTCAACTGGACCCCAGCCATTGCAGGAGAATACCTTGTGGAGATTTGGGCGGTTCCGGTATCCGGTGAGAATATCACATTCAATAATGTACATGGAACCACTGTGACCATCACAGCAGACCCGAATATTTGGATCGACCCGACAGATTTCAACATGACGATCCACACAGGCGAAACAACGGATGTAAATTTGACCATAGGGAACAACGGGTTGGGCTTCCTGAATTGGGAGATCACGAACACCGGCAAACCCCTCTTCATCGATACGTTCGAGGACGGGGATTACAATGGGTGGATGGATGCCGGAGGTTCTTATACCCGGGAAGTCACCGACCAGACAGCAGCAGACGGAAGCAGATACAGTCTTTCTCTGACCGGAGGCAGCACCACTCACAATAATGGTCTCAAATACACGCTGCCGAATATCCAGCCGACCTATCTGGAATTCCATGTCCGATTTGGTTCAACGTCAATTGCTGATGGCTACTTCATTCTGAGTGATGCCAATGGTCGTAACCTGCTGCTATTCTATGGAGGCAATACCGGAAACCTCTACGCCAATGAATATCTCTCATTCCCCTATTCCTCAAATACCTGGTATCACATTGAGCTTAAGGATATCAATTGGACGTTGAAAACCTATGATCTATTCATCGATAGTCACCTGATACAGGAGAATCACGCGTTTGGTAACTCGGCGGTAGCAGATCTGACAACGATCAACCTCTATAATTATCAGAATTCCCAGGCATGGTGGGACGAGATCGTCATGAGAACAAGCGTGGGGGAAAATGAAGACTGGGTTGATTTTTCACCAGCGGAAGGGATAGTGGATCCCCTGAGCAATATCACGGTAACACTGACCGTCAACACTACCGGGCGCGATCCGGGTCATTATCGAACGAACCTTACCATTACAAGCAATGACCAATCGGAGGATAGGATGGTGATCCCCATCAATCTCACCGTAGAAAAACAGGATCATGACATCGAAATAATCGATATGGAAAGTCCATGGTACGCAACGTGCAGGGATGGTGCAGAGATCGAAGCAACCCTCCGGAACAACGGAAAGAACGATGAGACGAATGTGCAGGTCAATCTATCGGTGGACGGTAAAACAGATATGACCATGACCGTCCCCTATATTCAGTCGGAGGAGAACAGGATCGACAGCTTCTGGAATGCAACCACCTATAAGGGCAGCGCAGGGCTGTTCAGGGGGGAGGGGGGGGTCCTGTTCGAGGATTCTTTCCCCATATCCACACTGAATACCGGCAAATGGCCGGGAAGCCTGTATTCCGGCATGACATCAAGCTATTACTATTCATCTCCGTACAGTTGTATTCTTGACAGCTCGGAACACATCGATTCCACGATCATCGATCTGTCCGGGTACTCCTCGGGGTATGTCAGCTTTCGCTATCGGCGGGCCGGGATCGACAATGGGGAATACCTGAGGTTGTATTATTATTCCAGATCCTCAACATGGATCGATATCTGGAACGTGAACGGAGGTTCATATGACGATTCGTTCATTTTCGTGAACGTGAGCCTGCCGGAGGAGGCATTGCATGAGGGGTTCAGGTTCAAATTACAGATAAATCCCGGAGGAAGTTCCAGTGACGATGTCTATATCGACGATGTGGAAATGGGAGCGATGACGGGACCCGGAATTATCAACAATAAGAAAGCTGTTTTCGAGGATTCCTTTTCCTCATCATTATTGGACACATTGAAATGGCCCGGGAGCACGTATACGGGAATGACCACCTCTGCCTACGCCTCCCCCCCCTACAGTTGCAACCTGGATTCCGCCGAACATATCGATTCCATGTCCATTGACCTGTCCGGGGACACATCTGCTCACATCGCGTTCTGTTACGAAAGGGCCGGGATCGACAACGGGGAATATCTGAGGTTATACTATTACACAAGTTCATCCCAGTGGTTTGAGATATGGAGTATCAACGGCGGTTCGGTTGACAATTCTTTCGTTCCAGTGCTGGTGGACCTACCCGCAGGTGCATTCCATGAGAACTTCAAGTTCAGGCTGCAGATAAGTCCCGGGGGCACCACAAATGACGATGTTCTGATCGATGATGTGGAACTGATCGTCGTGGAGCCGATGCTGGACGGTTTCATCGTTTCGGAGAGTATTCATCTGCCCGACGGCTTTATATGGGAATCCCTGAACCTCACAAAGGAGGAGGGGAACGAAAGCCAGGTGTTCGTCTCAGTGCTGTACGAAAACGGTACTGGTATCCCAGGGTTGGAAAATCTAACCGGGACCGACATCGATCTCTCTGTGGCTGCCGGGCTTGACGGGGAGACCATCATCAGATTGAAAGCATATTTTTCGACAACGGGAAATGATTCGTATCTGGAAAACTGGAATATTGTGTATGTAAACTCTTCCGATGCGGCAGATACGGGATTCTGGCAGGATACATTCTCGAACGAGGTGACCGTATCCTTGAACTGGAGACCGGAAGACGGCGGATGGAAAGATGTGGCTGTGGTCACGACACCGGTGCCGGGAGAAACCCTGCTGACCAACAATAGGGGCAATGAAACGATATGGTGTTTCCGTTCCCGTGGGAATGTGCTTGTGGATTACGGTCACGGTTCCTATGCATCGATGGATTCACCCGGGAACTACGACGATTTCCAGTATGAATTGTTCATGGCGGGATTCGAGGTGGCAACAACCACTGAGGAGATAACCGGGGAATTGCTGGGGCAGTATGATGTATTCCTGAGCATGGGCACATCCCTGAATTATTTGAACGGGGAACGAACAGCCATCCAGGAATTCGTGGCAGCCGGTGGCGGCTTCATGGTCCTGGGAGGAAGGAACTCCTACAATAACTACAACCTGCTGACGAACTATGCGAATATCACCTGGCAGTCCCCCGGCGGATCTTCCGGTGAGACCGATCAGATCGAAGAACATACGATCACGGAAGGAATATCGGGTCTCTATTGCCAGGAAGCGATAGATTCCATGGTGGTCTCCGATCAGGCAGTTGCCTGTGTTTTCGAGAGAAACGGGGATTATATCCAGGTTGCGGCATCCGAATACGGCAACGGGAAGATCGTAGCACTTCTGGATGAATACTGGTTCTCCAATGCCAGGCTATATCAGGTGGATAATCTCCAGCTCGGCCTGAACATCCTGAAGTGGTTCACCTATCGCAATGTCATCACCGTGAATGGGACCCGGGATTACTCCAGGTTGGTCGGGGCGGGCGATTCCCTTGACCTGGAGATACATCTGACCAACAATTACGTCTGGAACGACACATTCAATCTCAACATCACCAGTGAACTGCCCGCGGGATGGAATGCGACACTGGAAACCAGTTCGGTCTATCTTCCCTCGGGGGAAACCGTTGTGATCATCCTGACGGTGCTGGTCCCCTCGGAACGTTCATACCCGGATAATGCGACGATCGTGATCGAGGCATCCCTGGAAAACAATTCCCGATACGACGATGCCAGGATCGATCTTGTCATTCCTCCGGTCATTGGAACGGTTCCCAATTCGATCTCGGTTGAAGTACCCATGGACGAACTCATGAATTTCACAACGGATATTACCATTGCGAATACCGGTGACGGGGACCTCGGATGGGAAATTTCCTATGATTTGTCAGTTCAGTCAGAGGCCGGACAGGATCCGATCCGTATACTGGCCTGGACCGCCTTTGCGAATCTCGACATAGACTATCCGAACACCCTGGGTGCAATCGACCGGTATTTCACGAATTATATCATTTCAGAGACCATGACCTCCCAGTCCGACGCACTTCGCAGCGCTTTGGAAGGGCAGGATGTATTCCTGTTGCCGGAGCAGCAGTACGCCGATCATATGGAGATGGTTGGGGACAAATTCTCTGATGTGTTGCGGGATTTCGTGGAAGGTGGCGGGACACTAGTTTCATGCGGAGCCCAGTACGATAACCGGAACATAGGCTTCCTGGATGCCACCGGTCTGGTGGAACTTCAGTACGAAGAATACACAACCAGGGGCTGCCACGGTGGAAGTGATGGATCACCCTGTCACACAGGGTCTCGGCGCCGCCATGGAAATTCAGTCCACGCTGTATTACTGCGGGAAAACAACCGACATGGAGGTTCTGGTGAGGACTGACTCCTATCCGGCAGTGCTGGCCAAGAACATCGGCAACGGGCATGTGGTCTACATCCCATTCGATTTCAATACCATCGATGACAATGCTGCCCGGCTCATAGCGAACGCGGTCCAATGGGTGAACAACGAACCGATACTGACCTTCACTCCGGGCGAAGGGCTCCTGAATGCCACCTCAGGCCGCGATGCCAATGTAAACGTCTCCCTCGATTTCACAGCCCTGGAGACTGTGTATCCGGGGACCTATCGCGGGAACATCACGATCAGGTCCAACGATCCCCTGCAATCACCGATGATCATACCCCTGGACCTCACCTTGCTGCCGTCGGAGCGGGACGTACGGATTAAGGACCTCATGGCTCCATGGAATGCCACTACCCGGGATGGTATGGAGATAGAGGCCACCCTGGTCAATTACGGGGAGAACGACGAGACTGATGTGGAGGTGGGCCTTACCGTGAACGGGGAAACGGTGCAAACCATGGTCGTACCCTATGTACAATCCGGCATGCACAAAATGGAGTCCTTCCGAAATGTTGCATTACTCGATAATGGTGTTGGTGGTGTTGGCTTTTCCCAGGCACAAAGAACACTTCTGTTCGAGGATCAGTTTTCGACGTCTTCACTCGATTCGACACGATGGCCAGGGAGCCTGTATTCCGGCATGACTACAGGATATTACCACTCATCCCCCTATAGTTGTGACCTTGACAGTTCGGAACACCTGAATTCAATAACTATCAATCTTTCGGAGTATACCTCGGGGGACATCAGCTTCTATTATTTCAGGACCGGACTCGATCCCGGAGAATACCTGAGGCTTTCCTATTATTCCGATTCCTCCAATTGGGTAGAAGTATGGAATATCGAGGGTGGTGCGGTGGACGAGTCATTCAATTTTGTGAATGTAGATTTACCGGCGAGTGCTTTCCACTCTAATTTCAGTTTCAAACTTGCACTCACGGGAGGCGCCGGTTCCAGCGATGACATCTTGATCGACGATGTGGAACTGAGAGCTGCCAGAACCCTGGAAAGATATATCGTTTCGGAGACCATACCACTGCCGGATTCGTTTTCATGGGAATCCCTGGATCTGACGAAGGAAGAAGGAACGGGGAGCATGGTGAAAGTTTCGGTACTGCACGAGAATGGTACCGTGGTCCCCGGATTGGAAAATCTCACCGGGACCCACATCGACCTCGCTGCCGCTACTGCCCTTGCCGGGGAGTCTGCCATTAAGCTGAAGGCATATTTCATGACCTCGGGCAATGATTCCGTACTGCGCCATTGGAAAGTCATCTCTGTGAACTCTTCCGATGAAAATGATAGTCTCTCATGGGAGGATGGTTTCTCAAATGAGGTTACCGTACTATTCCACTGGAAACCGGGGGAAGAAAGATGGCACAACGTATCAGTAAAAGCCGAAACCCTGACCGGGGAGAAATTCGTCATGAACAACGAAGAGGGAAGGAGGATCTGGTGCTTCGACACCCGAGGAAGGGTCCTCATTGATTATGGCCAGGATTCTTATGCGTCCTATGGGTATTACGACGATTTCCAGTACGAGTTGTTTATGGCTGGATTCGAGGTGGAGACCACAACGGAGGATATAACAGAAGAATTACTGGAGCACTGCTATGCATTCCTGAGCATCGGCACATCCATGGATTATTTGATCGACGAAAGAACAGCCATCCGGGAATTCGTGGCGGGGGGCGGTGGATTCATGCTTCTTGGGGGGAGGAACAATTACGGTGACTACAACCTGCTGACCGAATATGCGAATATTACCTGGCAAACCCCCAGCGGGGGTTCAGGTGTGACCGATAAGATCCTCCCGCACCCCATTACCACAAATATTTCGGGTGTCTATTGCCAGGATCCGGGAGATTCCCTGATGGTTTCAGAGCAGGCAGTTGGCTGCGTTCTCGAGAGAAACAATAACTACATCCAGGTTGCAGCATCCGAATACGGGTCGGGGAAGGTGGTAGCACTTCAGGACGAGCACTGGTTCTCCAATGTCAGGCTGTACCAGGTGGATAATCTCCAGTTCGGCCTGAATATCATAGAATGGATCACCTATCGCAATGTGATCAGTGTCAACGAAAGCCGGGAATACATCGGTTATATGCAGGGAGGGGAGAATGTCACTGTCAATATTTCCCTGGCAAATACCTACTCCATGAATGATACGCTGAACTTTAGTATTTCCGGGGCAGTGCCGGAGGGGTGGACCATCCTGCTCAGAGATACATCTGTGTATCTCGCGGCTGGCGAGCGAACGATAGTGCCCCTCGATATTCGAGTGGGCACCGACATCGGATTCAACGATTCGTTGGTACTGCTCATTGAAGTGACATTGGAAAACAATTCACGATATGACAACGTACGCCTGGAATTCATCATTCCTCCGGTGATCACCGTTAACCAGGAATCCGTTGAACTGGAGTTGCACCTCGATGACATGCAGGATTTCTCCACCACCATCACCATCGGGAATACAGGTGACGGCGACCTGGTCTGGGAGATAACGTCGGAGGGGTCCGGAGAACACCAGAGCTCTCAGGATAGTATCACGATCCTCGCCTGGACAACCTATGCGGATATCAGCGATGAATACCAGAATACCATAAACGCGATCAATCAGTACTTCACAGATTATACGCTGACGGAAACAACAACCACCGATGCCAGTGCGCTGCGTACTGCTCTCATGGGGAAAAATATCTTTTTAATCCCAGAACAGGAAGATGCCAGTGACCTCAGAACGATTGGTGCAAACTTTGCCGATGTCCTGGAAGAATTCGTCAGTACCGGGGGAACGATCGTTTCATGCGGAGCAGCGGGAAACCGAAACATAGGTCTGCTGGACGGGAGTGGTCTCATGACGATCACGTACGCGGGATCCACCTCCTCGGGAACAGCCACAGTTATCGATCCTGACCATCCAGTGACGAAATACCTTGGTGCCACTCTTCAATGTGCAGGTAGTTTTGACTACTGCCAGATGACCACCGATATGGATGTCCTGGTGCAGTATAATTCCTATCCCGCAGCACTGGTCAAGGATATCGGGGCCGGTCATGTTGTCTACCTCCCGTATAGTTTCAATTCATACAACAATGATGCCGCCCGTTTGATCTCAAATGCGGTCCAGTGGGTAACGCCAACATCATATCTGAACCTGACATTCACACCGCAAAACGGCACTCTGAATGCTCACCCCGGACACAACACCTCGGTGAATATCTCTCTGAAAATTGGCATCCCTGGGGACCTGGAGATGGGCACCTACTACGACAACCTAACCATTCTCTCCAATGATCCGTTCACATCGACCATACTAATACCGGTTGTCATCACCATCCTTCCCCCAATACACGACATCGAGATCACCGATATCAATGCCCCTTGGTACGCCACTCTTCAGAACGGAGCGGTGATCAATGCCACGCTTCGGAACAATGGGATGAATGATGAGACCGACGTCCGGGTGAATTTCACCGTGGATAGCAAAGCCTCTCAAACCCTTGTTGTACCGTACATCCAATCGGCCGAAGACAAACTGGAAATCTTGAATGATGCTGATATTTACAACGGCAATGTGGGTTTATTCAGAGGGGAGCGATCGGTTCTGTTCGTGGATTCCTTCCCAACGTCTTCCCTTGATTACGCAAAATGGCCCGGAAGTTCGTATTCCGGCATGAGCAGCACATCTCATTCATCTCCTTACAGTTGCATGCTTGACAGTTCAGAACATATCGATTCCAAGACCTTCGACCTATCGGATTACACAGACGGATATGTTAGCTTCTACTATCGACGCTCCGGGATCGATTCCGGGGAATACCTCAGGTTATTCTATTATTCAAAAGCCTCAACATGGATCGACATCTGGAGTGTCAACGGTGGCCCGATCGATAGTTCTTTCTATTTCGTGAACGTAAGTTTGCCGGAGGTAGCATTACATGAAGATTTCAAATTCAAATTACAGATAAATCCCGGAGGAGGTTCCAGTGACGATGTCTATATCGATGATGTAGAAATGGGAGGCATAAAGGGATATGAAAACGTATACAATGATAAAGTTATATTCGAGGATTCTTTTCCCTTCTCCCCACTGGACTCAATGAAATGGCCGGGAAGCTCGTATTCCGGCATAAGCAGTGCCACCTACAACTCTGCCCCCTATAGCTGTGACCTGGATTCTCTCGAACATATCGACTCCATGACCATCGATATGACCGGATATTCATCCGCACAGATCAATTTCCATTACCAGCGAGCCGGGATCGATAACGGGGAATACCTCAGGCTGTTCTATTATTCCTCGACCTCCACATGGATCGACATATGGAATGTCAATGGCGGCTCAACTGACAGCTCTTTCATTCCTGTGAGTGTGGAACTGCCTGCTGGCGCTTTTCATGATACTTTCAGGTTCAAGCTTCAGATATCCCCTGGCGGAAGTTCAAGTGACGATGTGTATATCGATGATGTCGAGCTGGTGAATATGATTACCACACGGGATGCTTTCATGATCTCGGAGGGGATTCGCCTGCCTGACGGCTTTGTGTGGGAATCCCTGAACCTCACGAAGGAAGAGGGGACCGGGAGCCAAGTTTCCGTTTCAGTGATGGACGGGAACGGCACCGTGATACCCGGGCTGGAAAATCTTGTGGGGACCGACATCGACCTCTCTGTGGCTGCCGCGCTTGCCGGGGAGACCTTCATTCGATTGAGGGCGAATTTTTTAACCACGGGCAATGATTCGTTCCTGAAGGGGTGGAATATCATCTCTACCAATTCTTCCGATTCGAACGATACCGGGATCTGGCAGGATACGTTCTCCAACGAGGTGACGGTATCCTTTGAATGGACCCCTGAGACCAGGGGCTGGAAAGATGTGGCAGTGGAGGCACTGCCGATTCCCGGAGAGAAACTGCTGAACAATAATAAGGTAAATGAAACAATATGGTGTTTCCATTCCCAGGGAAGGATCCTTGTTGATTATGGTCATGATTCCTATGCTGCTTTCGGGGACTATGATGATTTCCAGAGCGAGTTGTTCCAGGCCGGATTTTTTGTGGATACCACCATGATGACCATTACCAGAGAGCTCCTGGAAAATTACACGATATTTTTGAGTGTCGGCGCCTCACTGGATTATTCCGCAGCAGAAATAACTGCCATCAGGGGGTTTGTGTCGGCAGGTGGCGGCTTCATGCTCCTGGGAGGAAGGAACTCCTACAATGACTACAACCTGCTGACGAACTATGCGAATATCACCTGGCAGTCTCCCGGAGGCAACTCCGGAATAACGGATAAGATCTATGCCCATGAAATATCGGAGGGGGTCTCAAGCCTCTATTGCCAGGATCCCGCAGATTCCCTTCTTGTTTCCGAACAGGCGGTTGGCTGTGTACGTGAACGGGGTGACACCTACATCCAGGTAGCTGCTTCAGAGTACGGAAACGGAAAGATCGTTGCTCTTCAGGACGAATACTGGTTCAGTAACAGCAGGATCACCAGCGTGGACAATCTCAAGTTCGGCCTGAATATCGCTCAATGGCTTGCCATGGGGATCAGTGCAACCGTGGACAGGAATTTCATACTGCTCAATGCTTCCGAATCCGTTGATGTGAATATAACCATCAAGAGCCTTATGAAAGAGGGAACGATCAATCTTTCTGTTATCGGGCTTGCATCGGGTTGGTTGGGTGTCTTCGATAATGCGTCCTTTGTAATTGTCGATGGTGTGACAAAGATCGTTACCTTTACTCTCACCGCCCCCTCCCCTCTTCCCACCATCAATTATTGCAAGGCTTCCTCCCCTACCCCTTGCTCCTCTTCCCTCCACTTACTATAGCAAGGCTCCTTCGTCACCAAGCTCCCCAACTCTGCTTCTCAACCATCCGCACATGAAATCCCACCCTTTTTGTCATCCGTGTTAATCTGCTCAATCCGCGGGATCTGTGTGCTCGTCGTAGTCGTCGTCTTTCCCTTCACCCCACTTGCTGACACAACCCTCCACATCATAATCCAACACCTACCAACCGATCAATTCCAGGAGGGGGGGGGCAAAGGCGAAGGGCAACCTATTACACATAGTAACGTTTGAAGCCTCCATCACACGTGAGACGGATATCAAAGTGTACGATAGTACCGTACAATTGAAATCCAGCGATCACCAGAAATTGAACTATACCCAATTTGGGTATACTTGAAATTACCTGCTCCCGATGGTAAGATAAGGCCCACAGATTGCGCAAACACCGAATCTATTTTCAGAATAATCCAGTCCATCCCCTCCAAGAAAGCCGAACCATTCAAACGATGGTTCGCCAAAGTTGGTTATGAACGAGTCCGGGAGATTGAGAACCCGGAACTGGCCCATGCACGGATCATAGAACATTACCGGGCAAAAGGTTACTCCGACGAATGGATAGACAAGCGTGTCCGTGGTATTGCGGTCAGGGATGAGCTTACATGTGAATGGGAGCGGCGGGGGGCAAGGGCGGGAAAGGACTACTCCATTCTCACCTCCGAAATCTCCAAGGCAACATTCGGGCTTACTCCCAGCCAATACAAGGAGCTTAAAAATATAGGCCGTGAAAGTCTTCGGGATCACATGGACGATATGGAACTGATCCTAACCATGTTCGGTGAGGCGGCAACATCACGGCTCCATCGTGAGCGTGATTCCGAAGGAGTTCCAAAATTAAAAACCGATGCAAGGAATGGTGGGAATGTCGCTGGAGTAGCTCGCAGGTCCTTTGAGGACCAGCTTGGGAAAAGCATTGTAACTGATGAGAATTATCTGAATGAGGCTGAAAGGTCCAAGCGTAGAAAGCATTTAACCCGAGGAAGAGATTATCAATCCGGTTGAATTTCCTGATATTTTCCGCACCGTCATTCCATTCCACTCCACCTAATAGAACGTAAACCCCATCCCCACCCATTACCCCCCTCCCCCCACCTACCGACACCACCCTCCACATCAAAACCCAACACCTACCAACCAATTAATTCCAGGAGGGGGGGGCAGGTGGGGAACAGGGAAGAGAAAGAATAATTATCATTCCATCTTACGAAAATATATCCGCACATGAAATCCCACCCTTTTTGTCATCCGTGTTAATCCGCATTATCCGCGGGATCTGTGTTCCCATCGTCATCGCCTCTCTAGCATCACGGAAGCAGGGCCACATGCATAGAGTAGACAACAGTACCCATCGTTTCCTCACGAGACAACACCCGATTGTTAACAA